>CANRCH010000076.1 GCA_947629065.1 uncultured Aliarcobacter sp. | reverse complement strand
ACTTGTAAAGATCCACTTTCATCTTCAAGGTTTAAAAAACTTGCTTTCCCCATAAGTCTAAAAAATTTAATTCTTCCTGCAATTGTAAATTTTCTACTCTCATCTCTTTTTGTTTCTAATTCAGCGATATCTTGATTTTGCTCTATATAGTTTGCAATTGTAGAATCTCTTTTACTATCATTTGTATATGGGTTTATTCCAAGTTCTCTTAAATTATCAGCTTTTTCTATTCTTTGTTGTATATATTTATTTTCAAACAATTAAAATCCTTTATTCATTTTCTTCAGTTCTGTTTTCACTATTTGCATTGTTTTCTTGAGTTTTATCTGATTCAATACTATTTTTTAAATCTGAAATAATTTCATCTTTTTTATCTTCAATAGCCTGATTTACAATGTCATTTGCACTATCTTTTATCTCATTTGTAAGATTTTCAGTATTTTGTTTTATCTCATTAACACCATCTTGAATGATATTTGAATCTTTTAAATCATCACCTATTTTATCTAATTTAGAAGTTAATGCACTAGTATCTAATTTTATAATAAATCCACCAACACTTAATAAATGAGGCATAACAGAAGAGTTTTCAAATTTTTCATTAATCACTTTTTTAAATGATTCAACTTGAAAAAGAGCATAAGCAATAACTGAAAAGATTAAAAATATTTTTAAAGCACCAAAAGCAAATCCTAGAATTCTATCAACAACTCCAAGTCCACTTAGACTAAATATTTTACTAACAACAATTCCAGCTGCATAAACAATAAGCCAAATAGCAATCATAGCAACAATAAATCCAATAAGTTTAATAGTTGCACTATTTTCTAAAACAAAAAGTGGAGCAATTAGCTCTCCTGTTTCAGTAGATATTCTTGATGCTATAAAAATAGCTCCTACAATTCCAACAATTCCAAAAACTTCTTTTATAAAACCTCTAAAAAGACCCTTTAGTCCAAGTATAAGAGTAATTGCAATAATTATTAAGTCAAACATAGAAAAATCTTGCATTAAATTCCTTTTATTCTAAATCTTGGCAATTTTATCCAAAAATATCAAAATAAAAGTTTAATGAAGATAAATAATGAAGTTTAATCCTTTTAAATTCTTGTTTTCGTGTACAAACTCTTCATTTTTTAACTCTATTTTTTTGTTTAAAGTTTTTGTAAAAAACTCTTCAACAATATAAAGTCCAAGTCCAACACCATAGCTTTGATGCTTTGTTGTAAAGTAAGGTTCAAATATTTTTGATACTATTTTTTCATCTATTCCGCCACCACTATCTTTTATAGTTAAAACACTGTTTTCTATTTTTATTAAAATATATCTATCACTCTCAATTGTATTTTCAATTAAAGCAGCAATAGAGTTATCTAAAATATTTAAAAATACTTCAGAAAAGGTATTGCTTTCACAATTTAGTAAAATATCTCTATCGTATTCAAATAGGCAAACAATACCATTTCTTTCTAAAATAGAGTCCAAAAATTCAATTACTTGATGTATATTTTCTACAAGTGAAGTTCTGTTTTCTGTACTTGAATTCATAAAGAAGTTTGAAAAGTTTTCAATAGTATTTGAAAGTTTTGAAGTATTAAATACAATAGTATCACACGATTTTACTAACTCTTTATCTTGTAAAATATTAAGCTCTTTTTTAAGTTTTAATCCACTTGCAAGTGTGCTTATTACACTTAAAGGTTGTCGCCATTGATGAGCAATATTCTCTAAAGTATTGGAAATAGCATTTATTTTTGCTTGTTGATATATGAATTTTTGCTCATTTTTTTCTCTTTCACTTTTTAAAATATCTTTAGAAATATCTGTAAAAGTAGCTATTAATAAATCATTGTCTTCAAGTTTACTAACTTTTAATGAGAAGTGTTTTAAATTTTCATTTGAATCATACATTGCTACTTTAAAATCTTTATCTTGATTAAATAGTGCGTGTTGAGCCCAATTTTTTGCATCATAATCTAAATCTAATAGGTAATCTTCATTTTTAATATCTACAAATTTTTTACAAATACAATGAACTTCTTTTTTAAAATCAATTAAATTATCATAATCAACAAAGAAATCAAATAGCTTTTTATTTGCATCAAGAATCTCTTTCCCATTTGTAATAATTACAATACTTGATTGTGTATCAAGAATTAATCTGTTTTTTTGTTCAGAAGCTTTTATGTTTTTCACATATTTTGAATACATATAAATAATAGTTGCAAAAAGTAATAACATTAAAACAATTAAAGCAGTAAGAATATTCTGTTTTTTTAAAGAGTTCACATACTCTAAATCAAGATTTTTCAGATCATAAAAGTTTAAAATAGAACCAATTTTATCACCTTTATCATTTAAAAGGTGATAATTTGCTATAAAATAACCATTTTCAACTAAATATGTATCAATATTTACATATTTTTCTATTCCATTTTTTTCTAAATAGTTGCACAGTTTTTTACTAGCATTTCCATTTGCAATATGATAATCATCTATAAAAGTGCTTGAAAGCATAGGATATTTTATGTTTTTTCTAAATCTTTTTTCAGCTATTACAATAGGTTCTAAACTATCTTTTTCTAAATCTTCAGAAATAGAATCAAAATGTGTAACAATTTCTAAAGCTCCAAAAAGCTCATTATTCTCATCTAAAATAGGAGTTCTTGCTTTTATTCCAATATTAAAAAGTCCAATACTAATCGAAGTTGAAATATTTCTTAATACATTTTGATTTTGTAAATCATCTCTAAACTGCAAACCACCTCTAATATTTGTCCAAGATCTATAAATACTGTTTCTGTTTTTATCTAAAACTTGAATCCAGATATTTTTATATTTTGAATTATCCTCGATTAGTTTAGCAATTCCTTTATAGTTTAGTTTTTCATAATCTTCATTTCTAAAGTGACTATATAGGTTTTCATCTTTTGATAGTGCAATTGCAATTGCCAAAGAAGTATTTGATTTATCACTGATTAAATTGCTTACTTTTTCATTTATATTTTTATATGTTGTTTGATAGATTTTTTCTAAAATTTCATCTTGTTTTTTTGAAATACTACTGTAAACTAGAAAGACCAATAAAGAAGAAATTAGAAAAAAAGATAAAATAATAATTAAAAAATTCTTATTAATTTGCAATATATTCCTTTTTGTGTAATAAAATAATATTTATTTAGGAAAAATAATATCTTTAATTAAATTAATATTCACTTTAATTTAAACATTTTTCGATAAAATCCCAGCTATGATAAATAGATATAAAACAAAACAAATAAGCGTAGGAAATGTCTTAATAGGTGGTGATGCACCAATAAGCGTTCAATCAATGACATATACTAAAACATCAGATGTACAAGCTACAGTTGAGCAGATAAAACAACTTCATTTCGCAGGTGCTGATATTGTAAGAGTTGCAGTTCCTCATATTGAAGATGCAAATGCTTTAAAAGAGATAAAAAAACAAGTAGATTTACCAATAGTTGCAGATATTCACTTTCACTATAAATTAGCTTTAATAGCAGCTGAGGTAGTTGATTGTATTAGAATTAATCCGGGAAATATTGGAGAAAAAAATAGAGTAAAAGAGGTTGTAAAAGCTTGTCAGGCAAGAAATCTTCCAATAAGAGTTGGAGTAAATTGTGGAAGCTTGGAAAAAGAGTTTGAAGATAGATATGGACAAACTCCTGAAGGTATGGTTGCAAGTGCTGATTACAATATCAAGTTTTTAGAAGATTTAGGATTTACAGATATAAAAGTATCTCTAAAAGCTAGTGATGTTCAAAGAACAGTAGCTGCTTATAGAATGCTTCGACCTATGAATGATTATCCATTTCATTTAGGAGTTACAGAAGCTGGAACGCAGTTTCACTCTACAATAAAATCTTCAATAGCACTTGGAAGTTTACTTCTTGATGGAATAGGGGACACTTTAAGAGTTTCAATGACAGGTGAACTTGAAGAGGAGATAAAAGTTGGAAGGGCTATTTTAAAAGATTTAGGCATCTCAAAAGAGGGCTTAAATATTATTTCTTGTCCTACTTGTGGAAGAATTGAGGCTGATTTAGTAAGTGCAGTTGCAGAAATTGAAAAAAGAACAGCACATATAAAAACACCACTTGATGTATCAGTTATGGGATGTGTTGTAAATGCTATTGGAGAAGCAAAAGCTGCAGATGTTGCAATTGCTTTTGGAAAAGGAAGTGGATTAGTTATGAAAAAAGGTGAAATTATTTCAAAACTAAGCGGTGAAGCTTTAATCAATAAATTTGTGGAAGAAGTAGAATTTGAAGCAAAAAGAAGAGGCTAAAAAAACTAAATGGATAGTATATATAGTATAAATATTGAAAGAGCTGTATTAAGTTCAGTTTTTTTTAACCCTGAAGAACTTGAAGAAATAATTGCTGTTTTAAAACCAAAAGATTTCTATCTTCCTGCACACAAAGCTATTTTTGAAGCTATGGTAAAACTTCATGAAGAAGATATGCCAATAGATGAAGAGTTTATAAAAAATAGGGTAAATCAAAAAGATGTAGATGATTCTGTAATTCTTGAAATTTTAAGTGCAAATCCTATTACGAACACAAGTGCTTATGTAAAAGAGATAAAAGATAGTGCAGTAAAAAGAGAGCTTGCAAGTTTGGCAACTACTATTAAAAAAGTGTCGCTTGATGAACAAACAACTGCAAATGAAGCACTTGATACTATTCAAGGTGAACTTTATAAAATCTCAACAAATAGTGCAAATAGTGAACTAAAAGATATGAAAACTATCACAAGTGACACTTTAGAATATATTGAAAAGATGAAAAAACTTGGAAATAAATACCTAATAGGTCAAACAACAGGTTTTGAATCTTTAGATAAAAAAACAACAGGTTTTAATGAAGGGGATTTGGTAATTATTGCTGCACGTCCTGCTATGGGAAAATGTCTTGCACGAGGTACAAAAGTTTTAATGTTTGATGGAACTTTAAAATGTGTTGAAGATGTAAAAGTTGGTGATAAATTAATGGGCGATGATTCAAATCCAAGAAATGTATTATCTACTACACAAGGTCGTGAACAGATGTACTGGGTACGACAAAATAAAGCACAAGATTATAGAGTAAATGAGTCGCATATCTTATCTTTAAAAAGAAGTAGAAATGAAGGCAATCATAAAAATGGTGATGTTTTAAATATAAATATAAAAGAGTTTACAGAGAAATCTAAAAAATTTCAAAGCAATTATAAAGGTTATAAAGTAGCTGTTGAATTTGAAGACAAAGTTACTAAAATAGAACCATATTTTCTAGGTATTTGGCTAGGTGATGGTGCTAAAAATAAAGTTTCAATCTACTCAGAAGATAAAGAAGTAAAAGAGTATTTAGAACAGTATGCAAAAAAACTAGATTTAGAATTAAGAGTTTATGAAGCAAAAAACAGATGTCCTGAATATTCTATAACAAATAAAAAACAAGTAGATGGAAAAAAAGCATTTTCTTTACAAAAATTATTAAGAGATGAACAAGTTTTAGGAAATAAGCATATTCCACAAGATTATTTAATCAATTCAAAGCAAAATAGACTTAAACTTTTAGCTGGATTAATAGATAGCGATGGACATTATGATAAAAAAGCAAATGGCTATGAGATAACATTTGTTGATGAAAATTTAGCAATGCAAGTTAAATTTTTATGTGATACTTTAGGCTTTAGAACATCTATAAAAAGTAAAATTGCTAAAATTAAAAAAATAGACTATAAAGTTGAGGTTTTTAGAGTTAGATTTTTTGGTAATATAGATAAAATACCAGTAAAAATAGAGAGAAAAAAAGCAAAAAATTGGACTTGCAATAGAACTTGGAATCAAACTGGAATAAAAATCGAAAAAGATATAGTAGATGATTACTACGGATTTGAAATAGATGGAAATAAACTGTTTTTACTAGAAGATATGACTGTAACTCATAATACAGCACTTGTTTTAAATATGGCACTAAAAAATGTTGAAAGAAATAAAGGTGTAATATTTTTCTCTCTAGAAATGCCAGCAGAACAATTAATGTTAAGAATGTTATCAGCAAAAACTTCAATTCCACTTCAAAATCTTAGAAAAGGTGATATGGATGACTCACAGTGGTCAAACTTAAGTTTAGCACTTGAAGATTTAAATAGTAAAAAACTATTTGTTGATGATGGTGGAAGTATAAATATTAATCAACTTCGTGCAAGAGTGAGAAAACTAGCACAAGTTGAAGAAAATAATATTAGTCTTGTAATAATCGACTATTTACAGCTAATGCAAGGAATTGGAAATAAAGATAGACACCAAGAAGTTTCAGATATTAGTAGGGGTTTAAAGATGCTTGCAAGGGAGCTAAAAATTCCAGTTGTTGCACTTTCTCAGCTAAATAGGGGACTTGAAAACAGACCTGATAAAAGACCCATGTTAAGTGACTTAAGAGAATCTGGAGCAATAGAACAAGATGCCGATATTATAATGTTTGTTTATAGGGATGATGTTTATAAAGAAAGAGATGAAGCAAGAAAAGAGAAAGAAGCCCTTGATAAAGGTGAGGATTATAAATCAAAATTCCAAAACAAACCTATTGAAGAAGCTGAAATAATTATTGGAAAACAAAGAAATGGACCAATAGGTACAGTAAAACTAGATTTCCATAAAGCTTTAACAAAATTTGTTGATAAAGATAATGATTTTGGAGGATCTGCACCAATTGAAGTTGTATTTGAAAGTGTTGCAGATAGCCACAAAGAGACAAATATAGATATTCCAAATATTTTATAAAATCTTTTTATACCTTTTGTAAATTAAGTAGCTCTTATGTATAATCCGAGAAATTCTATAAATTATTTGGAGTAACAAAAATTGACTAATATTATATTATGTGGTGGAAGTGGTACAAGATTATGGCCTGTAAGTCGTACTTTAATGCCAAAGCAATTTGTAAAACTATTTCTAAATGAGAACACTGGACACAAGGATAATAAATCACTATTTCAATTAACAGTAGAAAGAAATAGCAAAATTTGTGACTCTTCATTTATAGTTTCAAATACAGAACAATATTTTTTGGCTTTAGATCAATTAGAAGAGTTAAAAAAGAAAAATAACAAATATCTACTTGAACCAATTGGAAGAAATACAGCTCCTGCTATTGCACTTGCTTGTATGGTTCTTGATCCAAATGAGATAGTATTTGTAACTCCAAGCGACCATTTAATAAAAAATGAATTAGAGTATAAAAAAGTTGTAGAAAAAGCAAAGGATTTTGCAAATAAAAATCAACTTGTAACTTTTGGAATAACTCCTACTTTTGCAGAAACTGGTTTTGGATATATAGAAAGTGTAAATGAATTTGATGTAAAAGCTTTTCATGAAAAACCAGACTTAAATACAGCATTATCATATTTAGAAGCTGGAAACTACTACTGGAATAGTGGAATGTTTATGTTTAAATCTGGAGTTTTTCTAGATGAACTCAAAAAATACTCGCCAAAAATTTATGATGCTTGTAGAGATGCATTAAACGGAACAGGGACTTTAGTCCCTGCCAATGGCAATTCATTTTCAAATTCAAACCAAAATTTAATTCGTATAAAACATGAAGATATGGCAGCTATTCCTGAAGATAGTATAGACTACGCAGTTATGGAAAAATCAAAACTTGTGAAAGTAATCCCATCAAATATATCTTGGAGTGATGTTGGAAGTTTTGATGCACTATTTGATGAACTTCCAAAAGATGAAAATAACAACACAACAAACGAAAACCATATATCAATAGACTCTAAAAACAATCTAATCTACGGAAATGAAAGAAAAATAGCTACAGTAGATATAGATGATTTAATTATAATTGATACAGCAGATGCACTACTTATTTCTAAAAAAGGCTCAAGCCAAAAAGTAAAACAAGTAGTAGAAAAATTAAAAAAACAAAATAGCCAACTTCAAAATATTCATCTAACAGGCTATAGACCATGGGGTTCATACACTATTTTGGAAGAATCAAACGGATATAAAATCAAAAGAATAGTAGTTCAACCAAACAAAAGATTAAGTCTTCAAAAACATTTTCATAGAAGTGAACACTGGATTGTTGTAAGTGGAACAGCAACTGTTACAGTTGGAGATGAGAAAAGATTAGTAAGACCAAACGAAAGTACATATATAAAAGCAGGTGAACTTCACAGACTTGAAAATGAAGGAAAAATACCAGTTGTACTAATAGAAGCACAAGTTGGTGAATATACAGGTGAAGATGATATTGTAAGAATTGAAGATGATTTTGAAAGAGTTTAAT
>CANRCH010000075.1 GCA_947629065.1 uncultured Aliarcobacter sp. | reverse complement strand
AAAATCCCACAAATTTTTATAACAAAAACTTATAATAAAATATCTAAAAAGGAAATATTTATGAGCAAAATAACAAAAGAAGAAGCATTACAATACCACGAATTTCCAAGAGCTGGAAAACTTAGTGTTGAAACTACAAAGAGATTTAAAGATAAAAGAGATTTAAGTCTAGCTTATACTCCAGGAGTTGCATTTGCTTGTGAAGAGATAAAAAATGACCCACAAACAGCATACAAATATACTACAAAAAGAAACCTAGTTGCAGTTATATCAAATGGAACGGCTGTTTTAGGGCTTGGCAGTATTGGAGCCTTGGCAAGTAAACCTGTAATGGAAGGAAAAGCTGTATTATTTAAAGAGTTTGCAAAAGTTGATGCTTTTGATATTGAAGTAGAAGAGAAAGATGTAGACAAACTTTGTGAAATAATTAAAGCTATAAGCCCAACTTTTGGTGGAATAAACCTTGAAGATATTAAAGCACCTGCTTGTTTTGAGATTGAGAGTAGATTAATTGATGAGCTTGAAATTCCTGTAATGCATGATGACCAGCACGGAACAGCAATTATTACAAGTGCTGCACTAATAAATGCAAGTGAACTATTAAACATAAAACTTGAAGATATGAAAATAGTAGTTGTTGGAGCTGGAGCTGCTGGAATTGCAAGTGCTAATATGTATAAAGAACTTGGAGTTAAAAATATTGTAATGATTGACTCAAAAGGTGTTATAAATAAAGAAAGAACAGATTTAAACAAATATAAAAAAGAGTTTATAAGTGATTGTAAAGATATAAATGAAGCATTTTTAGGTGCAAATATGGTTTTAGGGCTTTCAAAACCAAATAGCTTTAAAGTTGAACATATTAAATTAATGACAAATGAGCCTATTGTATTTACTTTGGCAAATCCAACTCCAGAGGTTTTTCCTGAAGATGTAAGAGCTGTAAAACCAGATGCAATTATTGGAACTGGAAGATCAGACTATTTAAACCAAGTAAACAATGTTTTAGGTTTCCCTTTTATTTTTAGAGGTGCACTTGATGTTCAAGCAAGAAAAATAAATATGCAGATGAAAATTGCAGCTGCAAATGCGATTGCTGCTTTAGCAAAAGAGCCAATAGAAGATGATATTAAAGCTATTTTTGGAGATTTAAAATATGGAAAGGATTATATAATTCCAACTCCATTTGATAAAAGATTATATATAGAGGTTTCAAGTGCAGTTGCAAAAAGTGCAATTGATACAAAAGTAGCTAGAGTAAAAGATTTTGATATAGAAAAATACAAAGAGGAGCTAAGAGCTAGTTTATAGAAAAGATGCTATTATCCACTCTTATTTTAAAATGGATTAAGAATGGAACAATACACACTACTAATATCAACAAACGATGCAAAAGGGCTTATATATAATATCTCAAAAGTCCTTTTTGCAAATAACTTAAATATAGACCAAAACGCAGAGTATGTAGATCCTGAGACAAAAGATTTCTTTATGAGATCAATTATTTCTGGAAAAGTTATGCAAAATATTCTTCTAAAAGAGCTAACAGAAGTTTTACCACAAGGTTCAACAATCAAACTAAATAAAATATCAAAAAAAGATGTAGTATTACTAGCAACTAAAGAGAGCCATGTTTTAGGAGATTTATTAATAAGATATGCTTCAAATGAACTAAATGCAAATATAAAAGCAGTTATTGCAAATCACGAAGATTTAAGAAGCTTAGTTGAAAAATTTGATATTCCATTTTTCTGTGTTAGTGCTGAAGGTTTAACAAAAGAAAATCATGAAAAGTTAATCTCAGAAAAAATTGATGAGTTTAACCCAGAGTTAATAGTTCTTGCAAAATATATGAGAATACTTTCAAGCAATTTTGTAGCACACTATAGTGGAAAAGTTTTAAATATTCATCACTCATTTTTACCAGCATTTATTGGTGCAAATCCATATAAACAAGCCCACCAAAGAGGTGTAAAAATAATTGGAGCAACTGCACACTATGTAACAAATGATTTGGATGAAGGTCCAATTATTTATCAAGATGTTGTAAGAGTTGATCATACATATTCGTGGGAAGATATGAGAAAAGCAGGGCGGAATGTAGAAAAAGTGGTACTTTCAAACGCCTTTGATTTGCTTTTAAATGATAGAGTTTTTGTATATAAAAATAAAACGGTAATACTATAATGTTTAATATAGTTCTTCACGAGCCAAGAATTCCAGGAAATGTTGGGACTATTGGAAGACTTGCATTTGCACTAAATTGTAAATTACATTTGATAAAACCTTATGGTTTTGGAGAGATTACAGAAAAAGAGGTAAGAAGAGCAGGACTTGATTATTGGTATGATTTAGAGGTTATTGAGTATGAAAATATCGAAGATTTTTGGAATAAAAATCCACTAAACTCTAGACATTTTTTTGCTACAACAAAAACAAAACAAGTATATTTTAACCAAGAGTTTAAAAAAGATGATTATTTCTATTTTGGAAGAGAAGATGCAGGATTGCCTGAATTTATACTAAATAAAAGTAAAGAGACTTGTATTACAATTCCTATGACAAACAGTGCAAGAAGCCTAAATATTGCAAATAGTGTATCAATTGTTTGTTATGAAGCTTTAAGGCAAAATTTTGCCTCTTTTAAATAGTTTAGAAAAGTTTAAAACTTAACTAAACTATTTTGAAACAAAATATTATTTCTTTTTGTTTTGTTTGCTTTGGTTAATAGCTTTTTTGATAACAGTTTGTTTGTTTCTTAAATCTTTGATTCTTTTTTTATCTTTTTTATTTGTTTCTTTAAGTTCCGCTTTTACTTTTGCTCTTTTTTGTTTTAATTCACCAACTAATTTTTTTGCTTTTCTTCTTTGAGCTTTTGATAACTCATCTTTTTTTACAATACTTACTAATTGTTTTGCTGCTTTTGTAGTTTTCATTTTTATCTCCATAATATTAATTTTTAAGTTTATAAACTACTATAAACTTATTACTTCAAAATTTTTAACTCATTTAAAAATTCAAAGTGTTCTACACAATACTCAATGGATACTTAAAAATAGGTTAGTTGATAGATTTTTATATTAGTAGAAGTTATAATTAATTATAAATTCTACTAATTATTTAAAGATTATTTTTTGTTTTTAAGAAGAGCTTTACTACTTCTTAATAGTTTTTTAATAGCATCTAATCTCTTTTCTAATTTATCTTTTTTATGAAGATTAGATTTTTCTAATTTCTTTAAAGCCTCTTTTGTATCTGATTTTTTATCTCTTAAATCATTAATAATTTTTTTAAGCTTTTTCTCTTTAGAGTTTTTTAAAATACCTTTTTCTAGGTAGTTTGTAATATTTTCCATAATTTTATTGAGCTTCAACTTCTTCTCCTATTCTTTGTAATAAATCGCTATGTAAAAACAGAATATTTGCAACTTCTACAAGTTTTCTTTGGATTGAATAAGCTGTAGAACTATCATTCATATAACTTGTAGCCATTGTTGCTTTGATTTTATCTTCTCTAATAAGTTTATCAATCTCTTCAGAACTTGCTGCATCATTCTCTATTAAAGTAGATTTTATAACTTCCATTTGAGTAAGTTTTTCAGCTTCTTCTTCTAATTTTGCCAAAGTATTTATATCTATTAAAATCTCTGCAATCTCTTTTCTTAGGATATTGTATTCATCTTTAATAAACTCATTTCTACTTTTTAAATAGTAGTTTACATTTTTTTGAATATCTCTAATATCTTTTAAAACTTCGATTAAAAGTGCAGCTGATCTTTTAATCTCACCAGCTTCTTTATGTTGGAAATCAAACATATGTTCTTGAGCAAATGATGAGAATTTAATAATCTCACTATAAAGATGTTTTAAATCTCTTTGATAAATTTCATCAATATTTGTATCAATTATTTGAAACTCTTTGTTTAACTGTACTTTTAAAGTCTCATTATTTAGATTTGTTGTATGAATATTTAGTGCATGAAGCATAGCTTTTTGGCAGTTTTCATATAGATTTATTGTCTCTTTTCTTAAAGCTACTAAAGATGCATCTGGACTTTGAATTACACTTGAAGATATATATTTTGGTTCAAATATTTCAACTTTTTTATCTTTTACTATTTTATGTAGCAGTTGTTCCATTTTTGGAATAAATGGAGTTAAAAGCAAAATACCAATAATACTATATAAAGAGTGGAAGAATGCTAGTTTTAAACCATAATTTGTATCACTAATACCTAAATATGGAGAAGCTGTATCTACAAAATATTGTATTTGGTAAATAAATATTGTGATGATAACGGCTGTTATAAAGTTAAATAATACATGTGACATTGCAACTCTTTTTGCATCTTCATTTGATGCTAAAGATACTAAATACGCTGTTAAAACAGTCCCAACATTTGCCCCAATTGTAAGTGATAGTGCATTTATATAAGAGATACTTTCAAGGTTTAGTGCTGTAATTACAATTGCAAGAGTTGCAGCACTTGATTGAACTACAACAGTTACAAAAATTCCAATTGCAATATAAGTTAAAATCCCTAAATATCCCTCCATTGAGTATGCAGCTAAATCAATTGTCTCTTTGAAATCCTCAAAACCATTTTTCATATAATCAATTCCAAGGAAGATAAAACCAAGTCCTAAAAGTACATTTCCACTACCTTTTAAAACATTTGTTTTACCAAATCTTAAAACAATTCCAATAACCAACATAGGCATTGCATAATCTGAAATTTTAACTCCACCACCAAGCAAGGCAACAATCCAAGCAGTACTTGAACTTCCCAAGTTAGACCCAAAAATAACTCCAATACCTTGAGCTAGAGTTAAAAGCCCAGTTCCAACAAACGAAATTGTAAGCAAAGTTGTAATAGTTGAACTTTGAACAACAGTAGTAGAAATAACCCCTGTTACTATTGCATAGATTGAATTGCTAGTAAATTTCTGAAGCAGTTTTTCAAGCATACCACCTGATAGTTGTTTAAAACCATCTTGCATGAAAAACATACCGATTAAAAATATTGCAATTCCAGCTAATATTACAGTCATATTCTGAAAAGAAATAACTATATAGCCTAATAAAATTAGACCAATTAACCACGAAATATTCTTCTTCACGATTTTCCTTTTTTGTAAATAAATAAGCTTTTATTATAGCAAAAATTTAATAAATAAGATTTTTTTTGATAGAATGAAAGCTTTATAAAAAGGTGCTTTATGTATAAAATATTGATTTTGGAAGATGATTTGCTATTTTTAGAAACATTAGAAGATTTTTTAACAAGTGAAGGTTTTTTGGTTGATTGTGCAAAAAACTCAAATGAAGCCCTAGAATTAAACTACAAAAATAGTTATGATTTATATATTTTTGATATAAATTTACCTGAAATTAGTGGCTTGGAACTACTAAAACTTCTAAGAGATAGCAATGACAAAACAGCTACAATTTTTTTAACTTCATATAAAGATAGTGATACTTTAAAAGATGCTTTTTTAAAAGGTTGTGATGACTATATTAAAAAACCAGTGGATTTAGATGAACTACTTTTAAGAGTAAAAGCTGTTTTAAAAAGAGTAAATAGGAGTTTTGAGAAAATTATTTTAGAAGATGGTTTGATTTTTGATCAAGAAAATAGAAGAGTGTATAGAGATAATATAGATGTGAGTTTAGCTATAAAAGCTATGGATTTACTAGAACTTTTTGTACAAAATCAAGGAAAAATTGTAAGCAAAGATGAGATTATTACTAAACTTTGGGGCTTTAATGAAAGTTATAGTGAAGGAAGTATAAGAGTCTATATAAACCAGATTAAAAAACTTTTTAAAAAAGAAAATGTAATACAAAATATAAAATCAGTAGGATATAGATTTGAACTTTAAGAAACAAGAGATTTTAATCTCAGTTGCTGTTATTTTTATATTTACAAGTTCATTAATAATCTATTTAAACAATATTTTACTGGATAATTTTCTCTTTTTAAAAGAGCATAAATTTCTCTTTTCTACTATTTTAATAATATTTTTTTCTATAATATTTTTGACTCTATTTTATCCACTTTTATCAAATATTTTTAAAAATGATTTAGATATGGGAAAAAGAGTAAAAACAACTCTACACGAACTAAATATCCCAAGTTCTACAATAAAACTAAATATTCAACTATTAAAAAAAGATTTATATAATGATGGAAAAAATTTAAAAAGATTACAAAGAGTTGAACTTGCAAATGAAAACCTAATAAAACTATATGAAAATCTAGAGTATGAGATAAAAAAAGGTATTTCAAAAGTCGATTTCGAAAAATTCTCTTTAATTGAAGCAATAAAAAGTTCTTTAGAAAAATTTGAAGATATTAAAAAAGATACAAAAATAGAGCTTGAAATTGAAGATGTTTATTTAAATAGCGATTTAAACGGCTTTTTATTGGTACTTGATAATCTAATCTCAAATGCAATTAAATACAATACAAAAGAGAATCCATATATAAAAATCTCATATAAAAATGGGATTTTAAGCTTTTTTAACAAAGGAAAATTAATAGATGCAAAAAATATAATCTTGGTTTTTGATAGTTTTTTCCAAGAAAATAGTGAAAAAACGGGTTTTGGTTTAGGACTTGCCATTGTAAAAGAGTTTTGTGATAAAAATAAAATATCTATAAATATAGATAAAAATGATTTTGGAAATATAATTAGTTTAAATTTAAAAAATATTAAAGAGCCTTAGCTCTTTAAAAACTATACTTTAAATTTAGATAAGCATATCTTCCCATATCATTTAAAAGCATCTGATTTCCACCAAGATTTATATAATTTATATCATTATAAGTGTTTGTAGAGTTGTAAGTTTTATTTAGAATATTATCAACTCCTATACTTAAATCAAAGTTTTTAAATAAATTTTGTGTATATTTTAGATTTAAAATAGCATATCCAGCTAACTCCTGCTCTTTGGTGTTTTTATCATATTTGCTCCATCTTTTTACAGCAACAAGTTCACTTTTAAATTTGGCTTTTTTATACTCATAATTTAAAGCTAGATTCGCTTTAAATGGTGGAATTTCTGCTAAATCTCTATCTATATGTTTAGCATCTTTTTTACCTCTTAAATATGCAAGTGAAAAATCAAGAGATAAATCATCTGTAAAATAGTAATATCCACTAAAATCAGCTCCATATATTTTTGCATCTATATTTTCAAATTTTGAGCTATTGTAGATGTAGTTTTCAAGTTTTGAGTAGAATATTTTTGGTTTTACAAATAGATTTCCAAAAATTGCTTCATATCCAAAATCTACTTCATAATTTTTTGTCTGTTTTAAGTTTTGATTTGAAGTTTGATTATTTTGATACAACTCTCTAGCATCTGGAACTCTTGAAGATTTTCCAATACCAGCAAAAAATTTGCTATCTTCATCTAAATTATATGCTGTAAAAATATATCCATTTAAAGATATATATTTTTTATTATCTGCATCTTTTCTTGCAGTATCTATAGATGTATGGTCATATCTAAATCCTGTTTCAATATCAAAATTTCCAAAACTTTTCTCTAGTTTTGAAAATAGGGCATGATTTTTAGTATCAGTTGAGTACATTTTATTCATTAGGCTAGAAGTTTTTACACCTGTATTTATATTTGTTGAATACATCTCTCCATGCCAGTTTCTTTTACTTGTATCAAGACCAAATGTAAATAAACTATCTTTTATTTCTAAAGAGTTTTTTAATTTTAGACCCCAAATAGAGCTTTTTAGGTGATTTGTCATATATGAAGTAGCATTTCCAACTCTAAGTTTTCCACTCATTGGATGATCTACTTTTGAGTAGTAGTAATCAATATTTAACTCTTTTGAAAAATTACCTAAATCTCTTATTGTATATCCTAAAGTATAAATATCACTATTATCATAATTGGCATCCATGGGACCAGAAGGATATAAAATTTCATCACTTCTATTTGCAGTGTATGATAATTTAAACTCTTGGTCATCATTAATATTATAAATAAATTTTGTGAAAATATTATTTTTTTCAAAAGCTTTTTTAATTCTATTTTTATATTGTTGATTTAAAGGAACAGCACTATTTTTTTGTTGTTCTAAAAAATTATTACCATTTCCATCTTTAAAAGCATCACTTCTTTCTGTTGAAGCTGCTATAATTGCTTTTAAGTTTTTAGTTCCAGCTTCAATACTAGCACTTGCTTTTTTATAGTTGAAACTTCCTGCATTTAAATTTACTTCGCCATGAATACCATCTTTTGGATTATTTGTTTCAACTTTTACTAAACCACTTAAAGTTCCAAAATTTTCCACATCATA
>CANRCH010000074.1 GCA_947629065.1 uncultured Aliarcobacter sp. | reverse complement strand
TATGATATTACTTTAGTTTCAGAGATAAACTATCATTTAGAACTTACAAAAAATGATTTAAGTGAAAAAAATAAAGAGCTAGAACTTATTTTAAATACAACTATGGAAGCTATTATTTTATTTAAAGATGATATCGTAATTGATTGTAATAAAATAGCTTTAAATCTATTTTTTAAATCATCAAAAAATGATTTAATAGGTCTTACTTGTCAAGAAATTTTTCATGTAAAGGATAGAATATTAGAAATAGAAACTCTTGAGCCAATAGAACTAAACATTAAAAGAAAAGATAATAGTTCTTTTTTAGCATTAGTAAATACAAGACAAGAACTTGTAAATAACCAAGCAATTAAAATTCTAACAATAGTTGATATTACAGAACTAAGAAGAAAAGAACAAATTATGGCTGAACAATCAAAACTTGCAGCCATGGGAGAGATGATTGGAAATATTGCTCATCAATGGAGACAACCTTTAAATATTATCTCTATTGCAACTTCAAATCTAAATCTAAAGAAAGAGCTTAAGGTTTTAGATGATGCAACTTTAAAAGAGAGTTTAGATTTAATACTAAAAACAACAACTCATCTATCAAATACTATTGAAACTTTTAATGATTACCTAAGAGAAGATAAGCAAAAAATGCTATTTAGTCTTAGTTCTAACATAAACTCAAATATTGATTTAATCAAAAAATATTTTAAAGACCAAAATATTAATATATTTTTGGATTTAAAAGAGAATATTAATCTATATAATTATGCAAATGAGTTTTCTCAAGCATTTATGAACTTAATCAATAATGCAAAAGATGCACTATTATTTAATCTAAATAACTTTGATGAGAAATTTATTTTTATATCTACAAAAGAGCTTTCAAAAAGTATTCAAATAGAGATATATGATAATGCTGGTGGAATAAAAGATGAGATTATAAACAAAGTTTTTGAACCTTATTTCACTACAAAGCATAAATATCAAGGAACAGGTCTTGGGCTTTATATGACAAGAAATATTATTGTTACAAATATGAAAGGTTCTATAAAAGTAGATAATTTCAACTTTAATTACAATGAAAAAAACTACACAGGTGCAAAATTTACTATCACTCTTCCAAAACACAAACTTGATTGACATTGACTCAAGGTTTGTGTTATAATCCTATTTTAATAATTTAAATATTTTATTTTAATAGGATTTAAAATGGCAAAAAGTTTATATGAAACATTAGAAGTAAATGAAAATGCAAGTGCAGACGAAATAAAAAAAGCTTATAGAAAACTAGCAAGAAAATATCACCCAGATGTAAACAAAGACCCAAGTGCTGAAGAGAAATTTAAAGAGATAAATGCAGCTTATGAGGTTTTAAGTAATCCAGAAAAAAAACAGCAATATGACCAATATGGTGACTCTATGTTTGGTGGGCAAAATTTTAGTGATTTTGCAAGAAGCCAAGGAAATGGGGTTGATTTAGATGAGATTCTAAGACAGATGTTTGGTGGTGCTGGTGCTGGATTTAGTGGAGGGTTCTCAAGAGGTGGATTTGGTGGTTTTGGATTTGATGAACCAGATTTAGACACACAAGCTAGTGTTGTGATTCCTTTTGATGTGGCAATTTTAGGTGGGAAACAACATATATCTTTAAGTAGTGACTCATTTGATATAAAAATACCTGAAGGTATTGAAGATGGTCAAAAAATTAGAGCAAAAGGAAAAGGAAAATCATATCAAGGGCAAAAAGGTGATTTGATTTTAAAAATAAATATTGCACAAAGCCCAGAATATGAAAGAGATGGTGATTCACTTACAAAATATTTTGATATTCCTCTAAAAACTGCACTTTTTGGTGGAAAAGTTGAGATAAAAACTCTACACAAAGATATTACACTAAAAGTTCCACAAGATACAAAACAGAATCAAAAATTTAGAGTAAAAGAGCTTGGAGTTTTAAATAGAAAATCTGGGAACAAAGGCGATTTATACCTAAAAGCAAATATTGTTTTACCAAAAATCGAAGATTTAGATGAGGATTTTGTAAAAATATTGGAAGAGAAACTTCCTGAAACTCTATAATTTTTAAAAGGAGAATATTATGGAAGAAAGAAATAGCTATATAGAACCTGTTTATCTAATTTCAGCTGTTGCTGAGATTTTAAATATTCATCCACAAACTCTAAGACAATACGAAAGAGAAGGTTTAATAAAACCAAGTCGTACAAATGGGAAAATAAGACTATATTCTCAAAAGGATATAAACCATATAAAATATGTTTTAACACTAACTAGAGAACTTGGGGTTAATCTTGCAGGGGTTGATATTATTTTGCAACTAAATAAGAAAATTGAAGAACTTGAAGTTGAAGTAGATATCTATAAAAGTAAACTAAAAAATATAAATTCTCTTGCAGTTGTTCCAAATAAAAAAGCTTTAGTTGTTCAAAAAAGCTCTTTTGAAATGGTAGTAATTAAAAAGGATGAAGAGTAAATCTTCATCCTTTATTTATCATATTGTTCATCTATTAATAATTTTTTATTTCTATAAATTGAGTGAATAAAAGCCAAAGTTATTGGTAGTATTGCAAAGCTTGTAATTAACATAGCTGGTAGTGAATAAAATATTTGAACAAGCATTGAAAGTGCCAAAAGTCCAATACTCCACATAGCACCATGCTCTAAATATATATACTCTTCAATCATTTTTCTATCAACCATATATATTGTAAGACTTCTTACAGCCATAGCACCAACTCCTAGTCCAAGCATAATAATAACAACATTTTGAGTAACAGCAAATGCCCCTAAAACTCCATCTAAAGAGAAACTCATATCAATTACTTCAAGATATAAAAATGATATAAATCCACCACTTAATTTTGTAATATCTCCTACTTTATCATCTTCTTCACTATCATTTCTATTTTCAATATATCCTTTTAGAAGTTCAAGCATATAAAATGCAATTGCCCCAATAATCATAGGAACAAGAATTTCTAGTTTATTTATCTCTACATATTGATTTGAAATCATAACCTCTTTTGGTGCAACATAAGTAATAATTAACATTAAAATCATAATTGCTAAAGCTTTAATATCTCCCACTTTTGACAAAGATGAGGCTGCATTTTCTACATATTTTACCCAGTGAGTATCTTTATTTTCATCAAAAATAAATTTTAAAAATAGCATAAGTAGGAACATTCCACCAAAAGACATAATAATATGATGAGAACTTGAAATTATCTTTTCATATTCAGTTGGATTTGAAATAGCTAGATTAAAAGACTCTACAAATCCCATAGATGTTGAAAAATATACAATTAAGATTGGAAATACAAATCGTACTCCAAAAACAGCGATTAACATTCCCCAAATAAGAAATCTTCTTCTCCAAACAAGAGTCATTGTTGCTAAAATTGTAGCATTTATAACAGCATTATCAAAAGATAAACTAAGTTCTAGAACTGAAAGAATAGTTCCTTGATAAAGTCCAAAAAAACCACCATATAAATATAGTAAAACTGAAGCTACAAACCAAACGGCAAAAAAGCCGTAAAAATACGAAATAACAGATTTCTGTTTCAATATAATCCCTTTAAAATTTTTTGGATTATATCTAATTTTTTTATTTTTAAACTTTAAGTTTCTCTTTTTCTTTTATAAAATATCCTAAGCTTCCAAAAATAATTGCTGGGATAATCCAAGCAAGTCCCTCTTTAGAAAATGGCATAAATGCTAGAAAATCAGAGTTTTCTAAAGCTAAAATCTGCTCAATTACTGTATAAATCATAGCACTAAAAGCTGCATATTTATATACATTATCATTTTTTATATATCTGTCAAAAAATACTAATACAACTAAAATAATAGCTGCTGGATATACTATTCCTAAAATTGGGGCTGCAAAAGAGATTATTTTTTCTAATCCTATATTTGTGATTATAATACTAAAAATTGTAACAATAACAACTAGAGTTTTATATGATATTTTTCTATTTGTTAGTTTTGAAAAATATTCAGCTGTTACACTAACAAGTGCAGAACCTGTTGTAAAACAAGCAAGAAATACAATAATTCCTAAAACTATATTTCCATTTGACCCAAATAACATATATATAATATTATTTAGAAGTTCAGCTTTTTCAATGCTTGAACTATAAAGACTTGAAGATGTAGCACCTAAAAAGCTTAATCCATAATAGATAATCATTATTCCAAAAGCTGCAATTATTGAAGCCATTCCTACAATTTTAAAACGAGTTTTTTTATCTTCATACCCTTTTGCTTCAATTATTTTTAAAATAATAATTCCAAAAGCAAGAGCTGCAAGAACATCAAGTGTTTGATAACCCATAATAAGTCCATCGAAAAATAGATTATCATTTGAAATATTTGTTTGAATCTCTCCAATTGGATATAAAACACCTGTAATAATAAGAAATAATAGTCCAAAAAATAAAAGTGGAGTTAAAAATTTTCCAAGAATTTCTATCATTCTTGTTGGCTTAAATACAAAAAACATAATCAATCCATAATATATAATTGATGTTATTATAGAGTTTGCTAAACTTGCACCAAACATAGGAACAACAAGCATTTCATATGTAGTTGCACCTGTTCTTGGAAGTGCAATAAGAGGACCTATACATAAAATAATTGAAGACATCAATAATATTCCAGCAAGTTTTCCTAGTTTATTTGTCAAATCATCAACATTTCCACCTACTTTTAAAAGTGCAAACATTGCAATTGTTGCAAATCCAATATCAGCAAAGAAATATGCAAAAAATGATATTTGCCAATCACTTCCAGATGTTAGCCCCAAATATGGAGGAAAAATAATATTCCCAGCACCAAAGTACATAGAGAAAATTGCAAAACCTAAGATTATTGTATCTTTATAAATATTTTTCTGATTAGTCATTTTAAGCCTATTTTTAGTTTGTATTGATTTTAACAAATTGTAAGTTAATTTATAGAGTTGTAAGTATTTAGCCAAGCGAAAGAGTTTTAAAAACTCTCCCACTCATCGTCACTTTTATCTACTATATTTTTAGATTGAATTGGCTTTTGTGTAGTTGTATTTATTTTTGTGTTTATTTTCTTTACACTTCTTATTTCAAAATTTTGAGTTTTTGCACTTGTAGTATTCTGTCTTGCTGTTACACTATTTTTTCCATTAAACTCTTTTGCATCAACATCTTCAACTATCATTCTAGCTATTTCATCTGTTCCAAGTGCTATATCATGTGCTTGAGTAGCAATTGCTGCATTTTGTTGTGTTTGTTGGTCAAGCTGATTTACAGCATCATTTATCTGCTCAATTCCCATTAATTGCTCTTTACTTGCATTTTGAATATCATCTATTAAATTCATTGTTTGTGAAATATTTGAACTTAAATCCTTATAACCTTCAATCATATTTAAAGCTATATCTTTACCTTCATTAGCTTTTTGTGTAGCTTGTTCAACTATTCTTTTAATATCATTTGCAGCTTCTGCACTTCGTGAAGCTAGATTTCTAACCTCTTGTGCTACAACGGCAAATCCTTTTCCAGCTTCTCCTGCAGTTGCTGCTTCAACAGCTGCATTTAGGCTTAAAATATTCGTTTGGAATGCTATTTGATCAATTATACTAATTGCTTCATTTACAAGATTTACTTGAGTATTTATCTCTTCCATGGCAACCGTTGTTTGATTTGCAAGTTTTTCTCCATTTTGTGAAGCTTGTGTTACACCATTTGATAGTTTAGCCATTTGGCTTATACTATCTGTATTATTTCTAATATTACTTGTAATCTCTTCTAAGGCTGCTGCTGTTTCTTCTAAAGATGCAGCTGCTTCATTTGAACTTAAATTTAATTGATCAACATTCTTTAATAGTATTTGAGAACTATTTTCTAAAGTTAATCCATTTGTTTTATTTTCAATAAGCATATTTGTTGTAGAACTTCCAAGATAGTTTACACTATTTGCAAGTCTTAAAAGATGTTCTTTTAATCCATTTGTATCTACGCTATTTCTATAATTATATGCAGAATACTCTTCAAGAACTTTTAGAATATTATTAATATTTGTTTCTAAAATATCTCCCATATTATTAAGAACTGATTTTAACTGCATTAAACTTTGATTTGATACATTTAAAGTGATTCTTTTTTGCATTGCACCTTGTTCAAACTCACCTAAAACAGCAATAGTTTCATCAATAATCGCCCTATCCTCTTCTATACCTTTTTGAGTTTTTAAGATATTTGTATTTACAATTTTCGACATCTCTCCAAACTCATCTCTTGCACTATCATCAAGAGTTTGTACACTATTTTGCTCTCTATTTAAATATGCAAAAAATGCTAAAAATCCATTTTTAAATCTATCTAAACTATTTACAATTGTGTTTGAAATTAAAATTGAAATTAATATAAAAACAATAATTGATATAACTACAAGGATAATTAAGTTTCTATCTAAAGAATTATTTGCATTATCTCTTAACTCTACAGCATTTTTATTTATCTCAAAAATTGCATCTTCAAGTTTTTTTCCAATTTCTGACATATCAATAACTTTTTGTTTTGTTAAATCTGATTCAATAAAAACTCCATTTTTTGCATCATCTATTTTGAATTTTGCAACAATATCAAAACTACTAATATACTCTTTTGTTATTGTTAAAATTGTATCAACTAACTCAATGTTTCTTTTGTTAGTTAGATCAGCTTTTAAATCAACTGTATCTTTTTCTAATTTTGTAAAAATATTTACAACATTTTGCTTTGTATTTTCATTTGAATCTCTTAAAAACTGATAAACAGCAATTCTTCCATCTAGTAAATTTTGAACTAAATTCCTAGTTTCTGTTACAACTTTTGCTCTATCATTTGCATAAGATGTAAAATATCCATAGATTAATCCAGAGATAATTATTATTAATATAAACAGTACGGGAAATAAAAATAGCTTACTTCTCATTTGAAGATTGTTTAACATGGCGCGACCTTTTGTTATTTTTTTAGGATTATATAATTTTTTTATAAAATATAACTACATTTCTAGTTTTATTTGTATTTAAGTATAATGAAATAAATTTATATTATTAGAGAAAATTTATGACACAAAAAGATTATGAAGAAAAAATAGAAAAATTAATTTTATGGGCAAAAGCATATTATGTAGATGATGAACCACTTGCAAGTGATGAAGAGTATGATAATTTAGCAAGGCTTTGCCTAGAGTTTGAAAAAGAAAATCCAAATTCAACTCATCCAAATAGCCCAAATCATAGAGTTGGTGGATATGTGCTTGATAGTTTTAAAAAAGCAAATCATCTAAGCCGTATGTGGAGTCAAGAAGATATTTTTAATACAAATGAGCTTGAAGATTGGATGAAACGTGCATCTAAAGAAGGTGTAGTAGAAAATTATTTTATACAGCCAAAATTTGATGGAGCTAGTTTAAATCTTATTTATGAAAACGGTATTTTAAAACAAGCAATAACTAGAGGAGATGGACAAATAGGTGAAGATGTAACACATAATGCTCTTACTATTCACTCTATTCCACTTGAAATTTCTGAAAAATCACTGATTGAAATAAGAGGTGAAGTTGTTATAAAAAAAGATGATTTTTTAATAATAAATGAAGAGAGATTAAGAAACAACGAAACTCCTTTTGCAAATCCTAGAAATGCAAGTGCTGGAAGCCTAAGACAACTTGATTCTAAAATAACAGCAAGTAGAAAGCTATTTTTTAGTGTTTGGGGAGTTGGGCAAAACTCTTTAAACTTTACAAAAACAAGCCAAATGATGGACTATATTTTCTCACTTGGATTTTCTAGAACTCCTATGCAAACTATTGCAAAAACAAGAGATGATATTGAAAATTTGTATAAAGAAATGATAGAAAAAAGAGATGATTTTACAATGCTACTTGATGGAATGGTTATAAAAGTTGATGATATTTCAACTCAAGAAGCCTTAGGATTTACTCAAAAATTTCCAAGATGGTCGTGTGCATATAAGTTTCCAGCATTAGAAAAAACTACAAAACTAAAAGATATTATTTTACAAGTTGGAAGAACTGGAGTTGTAACTCCTGTTGCAATGGTTGAAGCTGTTGAAATAGAAGGAGCTATGGTTGAAAGAGCAACTTTACATAACTTTGATGAGATAGAAAGACTGGATTTAAAAATAAATGATGAGATTATAATAATAAGAAGTGGAGATGTAATTCCAAAAATAACAAAGGTTTTAAAAGATAGAAGAGATGGAAATGAAAAAGATATAGAAAAGCCTACAAATTGCCCTGATTGTAAAAGTGAACTTTTAATAGAAGATATTATGATAAAGTGCCAAAATTTGGATTGTCCATCAAGAGTTGTAAACTCAATAATCTATTTTGCA
>CANRCH010000073.1 GCA_947629065.1 uncultured Aliarcobacter sp. | reverse complement strand
ACAGTATCAACCATATGCTCTAAAACCCTAGGACCTGCGATACTCCCATCTTTTGTGATATGCCCAATTATAAACATAGCAATATTTGACTCTTTTGCTTTTCTCATAAGTTCAAAGGTAATCTCTCGCACTTGAGATACACTTCCAGGAGCAGAGTTTAAGTGGCTTGAATATATTGTTTGAATAGAGTCAATCACACAAACTTCATAATCAATTCTTAAAAGCTCATCTAAAATCTCTTCAAGTTTTATTTCACTTAATAAAAAAAGTTCATTGTGATTTGCATCAAGTCTATTTGCTCTTAATTTTATCTGTCCAGCACTCTCTTCACCTGAAACATATAAAACTTTTTTGCCCGATTTTGCGATACTTCCAGCAACCTTTAAAAGAAGTGTAGATTTTCCTACCCCTGGACTTCCACCTATTAGTGTGAGACTTCCAGGAACAACACCCCCACCTAAAACTAAATCAAATTCGTCATTGAAAGATGAAAATCTTGTAACATCATCTTGTAAAATTTCTGTTATTGGTTTTGCTTTTGAGCTTGAACTACTTGCTACAATTGTCTGTTTTAAAACCTCTTGTTGCTCTTGGTTTAACTCTAAAAAACTATCCCAAGAGTCACAAGATGGGCATTTCCCTAGCCATTTGCTTGATTGTTCGCCACAATGTTGGCACTCAAAAAGAGTATTTTTTTTCTTTGCCATATTAAATTCCTTTAAATTCTAAATGGATTTTAGCAAAATAAATTTTATAAAGCTAAAAATATGTCAAACTGTAATGTTTTTTAAACTCTTACAATTATTTGGTTATAATCTAGAAAAAATATCTAAAAAGGTTTAAATATGAGTGAAATCGTAATTTGGCACAATATAAACTGTTCAAAATCAAATGCAGCAAAAAATCTGCTTGATGAAAATAAACTTGAGTGTAATATAAGAAACTATCTAGAAAATCCACCAAGTTTTGATGAGTTAAAAGATGTTTTAAAAAAGTTAAATATGAGTGCTTTTCAACTTATTAGAAGTGGTGAAACTATATATAAATCTCTTAATTTACAAAATATAAAAGATGAAGATGAGCTTATTAAAATAATGATTGAAAACCCAATTTTAATTGAAAGACCAATAATTATAAATGAAAATAAAGCAGTAATAGCAAGACCAATAGAGAAGTTAAGTGATTTTATAAATGAGTTTTAAAATATGAGTGCTGAACTAAATGAAAAACAAAAAAGAGTAAGATATATAAGACTTCTTGAGAAGTTTTTAACTAGAACTCTATCAATTTTAAAGCAAGAAAATTTTGAAAAAGAGATGTTTCTAAAAAGAACGAATAAAAACCTTGAAGATTTATCTAGGGTTTCAATTGTTGAGCTTTATTCTGATTATTATATTAGATTAGGAGAGTTTTTATCTAAAACAAAAGCTTTTTTAGGAAATTCAAGTGATAGTTTTGAAGAGGAAAGAGCTACCTTATTAAAAGATGCAAATCTAATTCAAAAAGAGAAAAATAAAAGTAGATATAAAAAAGATAAGCATAAAAATAAAAGCTTTGATGATGGATATTAATGCAAGAAGAGTATAAAAGTTTTAAATTAAGCGGAGTTATTAAAAAAGTTCTTTATAAAAATGATGAGACAAAATATATCATAGCAGTTTTAGAGAATAATCAAAAAATATGTGGAACATATTTTGATACTGATATTGAAAAAATTGTTGGTGAAGAGGTTTTAATGGATGGAAACTGGACAACTCATAGTAAATATGGTGTTCAGTTTGAGTTTGATACTTTGCAAATAAAAGAGGCTGAAATCTTCTTTTTTCTTACAAAAATTGTAAAAGGAATTAGTAAAAAATTAGCAAATGAACTTTTGAAAAAATTTAATGAAGAAAAGATTATTGAGATTTTAAATACAAATCCATCACTTTTGCTTGAATTTAAAGGAATAAAAGAGAAAAAACTTGAACAAATTGTATCATCTTGGAATCAGTTTAAACACTTAAGAGAACTTGGAAGTTTTTTAGGGCAATTTGGAGTTACTGCAAATCTAATAACAAAAATTTATGCACAATTTAGTGAAGTTGATAATTTAATAGAAAAAATCAAAGAGAACCCATATTTACTTATAAATATAAAAGGAATTGGTTTTAAAAGAGCTGATGAAATTGCAAAAAATATAGGAATTGACCCAAAATCAAATTTTAGAATAAAAGCTTGTATAAACTACACATTAAGAGAATTTTGTGACAATAATGGAAACTCATCTATAGATAAATTTCATCTATATAAACTGCTTGACGATAATTTAAGATTTTTTAATGAAGATGAGCTATATGAAAATGTTTTAACTTCAATGCTTGCAAAAGAGGAGATTTATCAAACGGCTTTAAATAGAGTTGCAATTTCAATGCTTTACTATTCAGAAAAAAATGTTTTAGATTTCTTTAATAGAAGAAAAGATGAGAAAAATAGACAAATAATTGCAAATTTTGATGAGTATTTAGAAAAAAAAGAGAAAACTTTAGGATTTTTGCTTAGCGATGAACAAAAAAAAGCAGTTGAATTAATAAATAGCGGAGAGAAAACTCTATTTTTAATAGGATATGCAGGAACTGGAAAATCAACTTCAAGTAGGGCAATTTTAGAGCTTCTTGAAGAGATTATGAGTTATGATGATATTATAACTATTGCACTTTCTGGAATCGCAAGTCAAAGAATTAGCGATACAACAGGATATAATTCAAGCACTATTCAAAGCCTATTAATGAAGCATAAAGAGAAAGATTTTTTCCCATATAAAGCAATTTTGCTTGATGAAGCATCAATGGTAAATTCTGTTACTTTTTATCAAATCATAAACAAAATATCAGATGATACAATTTTTATAATTGTTGGAGATGATGGACAATTACCTGCTATTGGAGCTGGAAATATACTTGCTGATGCAATAAAATATGAACTAGCAAGTATTTGTAAACTTACAAAAATTTATAGACAAAATGAAAATCAAGCAATTGCAGTTATTGCAAATGAGATTAGAGAAGGAAAAGTTCCAAACTATAAAGAAGAGTATGAGGATTTCAAATTTATAGATGTCTCAATTTTAAACTACTATTCAAAGAAAAATAGTTTTAGTTCCTATGAATTTAGTGAGTTAAGAGGTGAAAATAGCGAACTTATTTTAAATAATATTTTAAATATTTCAAGCGATTATATTCAAAAATATTATGATTTAATAAAAGAGAAAAAAATAAATATTGCATTAACTTTGTTTCAAGTAATAACTCCTATGAAAGGTGGAATGCTAGGAGTTGATAATTTAAATAACGAACTTCAAAGACTATTTAACCACACAAAAGGAAAAGCTTTAAATAGTAGAAATTGCGATTTTAAACTAAGTGATAAAGTAATTCATATTAAAAATGAAAATATGAAAGCCCAAACTATGAGTATGTATAAAAACGCTTCAACTGAATTTTTGGAAAGAAGGGTTTTTAATGGACAATTAGGATTAATTATAAAAATTGATTTTGAAGATGAGAAATGCATAGTTTTATACCCAAATGATGATATGGTTGTTTTTTATGATTTTGATAATATTCACAATCTTTTAAGCCTTGCATATTGCCTTACTATTCATAAAACTCAAGGAATGGAGTATGAAACAGCAATGATACCTATGAGTTTTTCACACTATATTATGCATAATACTAAGCTTTTATATACAGCAATTACAAGGGCAAAAAAGATGTGTTTTATTGTTGGAGAAGATGAAGCTTTTAAAAGTGCTTGTAAAAAACTTGAAGTTACAATTAGAGAATCTGTAATAAATGATCTACTTTCTAGCCATTTAAATAGTGTAAAAAATGAAAATTCAGAATTTAGTATCAAGGTTTAAATAACTTAAAAGCAACCTTTTTGTATTATCTAAACTAAAATTTTTTAAGGGATAGATTTAATGATAACTTGGATGCAAAGACACAAAAAATGGCTTGTAATTACAATTTGGATTAGTACAATAGCTTTCGTTGGTGCTGGATTCGTAGGATGGGGTTCTTATGATTACGGAAGTAAAGGTGGTGTTGTAGCTAAGGTTGGTAACAAGGAAGTAACAGTTGAAGATTATAGTCAAGAGTATAATAATCTTTTTCAAGAATACTCAAGATTGTTTGGAGATAGCTTTAATAAAGAGTTAGCTGAACAAATGGGATTAAAAGATATTGCTTTTAGACAAGTTTTAGAAAAAACTTTACTTTTAAACTTTGCAGATAGTTTAAATTTAGAGACTACAGATGAAGATATTGCAAGAGAACTTGTAAAATATGAGATGTTTTTAAAAGATGGAAAATTTGATAAAGATACTTATATAAAAGTTTTAAATCAAAATAGAATGAGTCCAAAAGAGTTTGAAGATAGCTTAAAAAATAGTATTCTTTTTACGAAAGCACAAGCTTTATTTAATGTAGAAGCAACTCCTACTGAGATTGAGAATATTTCAAAACTTCTATTTGTAGAAGATGATTTAAAAGTAAAAATTTTAGATAGCGAAAAAATGGAAGTTGATGTTAAAGAAGATGGTTTAAAAGAGTTTTGGGAAAAAAATAAAACTGCATACCAAAGTGAAAAAATCTATAACTTAAGCTTTAAAGAGTATGAAATAAAAGCCTCAAATCCAAGCGAAGAAGATATTAAAGAGCAATTTGAGAAATTTAAAAGCGATTATAGATTTGAAGATGGAAAACTTAAATCATTTGATGAAGCAAGAGAAGATGTTATTTTTGATATAGATGACAAACTTGCTAAAAAAGAGGCTTTAACGCTATATTTACAACTAAAAAAAGATGAAGAGAAGTTTGATAAAACTCTATCTTTAGAAGAGTCAAAACTATTTTTTACAGGCGAAAATTTAGATAAAGTAAAAGAGTTAAAAAAAGGTGAAGTTTTAAAACCAATTTTAGAAGATAAAAAATACTATATTGTAAAATTAAATGAACTAAAAAAAGAAGAACCTCTAAGTTTTGAAGATGCAAGAGAGTTTGCTGTTGTTGATTTTACGAGAGAGTTAAAATTAAAAAAACTTGAAGAAGAGTCTAAAAAAGCTTTAGAAAACTTTGAAGGAAATGAAGTTTTAGCTGTAAATAGAGAAAGTATTTCTAAATTTACAGAATTAAGTCAAGAAGAAGCTGCAAATTTTTTAAATCAACTATTTGCAAGTAGTGATAAAAAAGCTATAATAAATATTGGAACAAAAGCAGTTATTTATGAGATAACTGCTTCAAGATTAGGAAAATATGATAGTAGCAAAGATGATTCAATAAAAGGTCTTGTTGATCAAATCCAAAGTACAGAATTAATCACAAATCTATTAAAAAAACTAGAAACAATTTACACAATTAAAACATCAGTACAAGGAAAGGAGTAATATGGACAAAGTAATATTAGCAATAGATATTGGTTCCTCGGCAATTACAAGTGTTGTAGCAAATCTAGATAATGATAATAATATCAATATACTAGGAACAGGAATTCAGTCAAGTAGTGGAGTTAATAAAGGACTTATTATAAATATTGAAGAGGCTTCAAAAGCTATAAAAGACTCTGTTGATATGGCAAAAAAAACTACAAACGAATCACCAACAGCTACTTTTGTATCAATTTCTGGAAGTTATTCAAGAAGCATTAGAAGTACAGGTTCTATAAATGTTCCAAATGGACTTATATCTGAAACAGAGATAAATCAGGTTTTACAAATGGCACTTTATAATGCAACAATTATTCCAGAATATGAAGTTGTTCATGTGCTTCCACTATTTTTTAGAGTAGATGATAGTATAGAAGTTGATAATCCACTAAATATGACAGGTTCAAGACTTGAAGTATCAGTAAATATTGTTGTATCTAAAAAAACAGCTCTTACAAATATAAAATCTGCATTAAAAATAAGCGGAAATGAGTCTGTAAAATTTGTACTTGATTCATATTCAAGTGCATTATCAGTATTAAATGACCAACAGAAAAAATATGGAGCAGTTGTAGTAAATCTTGGTGCAACAACAACAGAGTTTGCTTATTTTAAAGGTAGTTCAATAGTTTATAATGGATTTATACCAGTTGGTTCTCATCATATTACAAATGACCTTTCAATTATGCTTCATACTCCACCAAATAGTGCTGAAAATATAAAACTTGATTATGGTTCACTTGTTAAAAATTACTCTGAAAATGAAGAGCAAGAAGAGAGAAAAGTAAGAACTCCAAGAATTGGTGATGAAGAGACTCAAAGCGAGTTTGGACTTGATTATATTCAAACAATTATTCATGCAAGAGTTGAAGAGATTCTAATTTTAGTAAAGAAAAAATTGAAAAAAAATGCACTTTTAGATAATACAGGTTCAGGAATTGTACTAACAGGTGGGATGACTTATCTTGATGGAATTAAAGATTTAACAACTAGAGTTTTTGAAGGAATTCCTGTAACAATAGCAGTTCCAAGACCAATTATGAATAATTTTTCAGTAAATTTTGATGAAGCATATATGGCTACTATTTCTGGACTTTTAGAGTACTCATTAGGAAAAAATAGAACTTATCAGTTGGATTCAACTAAAAAATTAGTTAAACCAATTCAAAAAGAGAGTGTAAATGCATATAGAATGCAAGAGCAAGTTTTAGGTAAACCAGATGAATCATTGGGTAGAAAAAATGATTTAGGTATGGATTTATCTCATTTAAAAGCAGATAAAGATGAAAAGAAAAGTATTTCAAAACTGTTTAAAAAAGTAACGGAGTGGTTCTAATGGAAAATAACAACTTATTTAGAGTAGATGATATAAAAGTGGAGATGCCAACAAAGGTTTTATCAAACAATCAACCAAAGATTGCAGTAATTGGAGTTGGTGGTGGTGGATGTAATATGGTTAATCATATGATAGAAGAGGGTGCACATAAAATTGATTTAATAGTTGCAAACACTGACCTTCAAGCACTTCACTCATCAAAAGCACCAAAAAAGATAGAACTAGGACCAAAACTAACAAAAGGTTTTGGAGCTGGAATGAATCCTGAAATTGGAAGAGATTCAGCAATTGAGAGTTATGAAGAGATAAAAACTATTCTAGAAGAGACTGAAATTGTATTTATAGCTTCAGGTCTTGGAGGTGGTACAGGAACAGGGGCAGCTTCTATTATCGCAAAAGCTGCAAAAGAGGTTGGTGCTTTAACTGTTTCTGTTGTTACAAAACCATTTGCTTGGGAAGGTAAAAAAAGACAAGGTTTAGCAAATCTTGGACTTGAAGAGTTAAGAAAAGTAAGTGATTCATTAATTGTTATTCCAAATGAGAAACTAAATGAGATAGTTGATGTTGATTTAACTTTTAAAAATGCTTTTAAAATAGTTGATAATGTTTTATATCAAGCTGTTATTGGAATGAGTGAAGTTATTTTAAATCCAGGTCATTCAGATATAAATACAGACTTTGCTGATGTTAAAACTATTATGAAACACAAAGGTGTTGCTTTAATGGGAATTGGAAAAGCAAAAGGTGAAAATTCAGCATTAAGAGCATTAGAAGATGCAATAAATTCACCACTTTTAGATAAAGTTCCACTTGAAGGTGCAAAAGGTATTTTAATCCACTTCAATATGAGTCCAAATATTACACTATTTGCAATTAGTGATGTTATGGGAATGATTCATGATAAACTTGATTCAAATGCTGATATTATTTTTGGGACAACAACAGATAAAACTTTAGAACCTGATGAGATAAAAATTACTATTATTGCAACAGGATTTGAGTCTAAAAATGATGATAAAGAAGCTTTAAGTGAAACAAATGAAGATACAGAACAATCTAACGCAGTTTCAATAGATAGCGAAGGGTATTTAGATACTCCACCACTTCATAGAGAGTATAGAATACAATACCCACTATAAATAATAATAAATAGTTTGTGTATTTACACAAGCTATTTATGAAATAATCTAGATAAATGTTACATTTATAAACTTTCATAAACAAAGTAATCTATAAAAATAATTATTTAAAACAATAGTAAAATAATAATATATAATTACGAACTATTTATAAACATAAGGAGTAAAGATGTTTAAGGATCTTAGTATTAGCAAAAAGCTATATGGTGGTTTTGGTATTGTAATTATATTTACAATTTTAATTGCACTTTTTGGTGTAAATAGAGTTGATAAAATTAACGATACACTAAACGAAGTTGTAGAGATTAACTCTGTAAAACAAAGGTATGCAGTTAATTTTAGGGGAAGCGTTCATGATAGAGCAATTGCAATTAGAGATGTTGTTTTATCAAATGGAAGTAGTGATAATTTATTTAAATCTTCAATTTTGGATATAAAAAAGCTTGAAGAGTTTTATGATAAGTCAAGAAAACCTTTAGATGATATTTTTGAAAACAAATCTCTTGTATCAAATGAAGAGATAGCTATATTAAATAAAATAAAAGCTACTGAAAAAGCAACTCTTCCTTTAGTTGATAAAATTATTAAACTAAAAACAGATGGTTATGATTTTGAAGCAAGTAATCTTCTAACAAAAGAAGTTAGTGCTATGTTTTCAACTTGGTTGGCA
>CANRCH010000072.1 GCA_947629065.1 uncultured Aliarcobacter sp. | reverse complement strand
TATTATAAGATTTTTAATAAATGGTATCTAGCAATTATGGCATATAATTCAGGTGAAGGAAGAGTTATAAGTGGACTTGCAAGGGCTAGTTTGGATAGATATTTAGAACTAAATCCAAGTGAACAAAACTCAGTTGCTGTAAAACAGTACAAAAGCTATATAAACGAATATACAAAAACAAAAAAAGGTATGAAAAACTTATATATAGTTTATGAAAGATATGCAAAATATTATGATTATGCTTATGCTGTTAAAAATAATCATAAAGACTATTTCCCAAAAACAACAGTTAATTATATAAATAAAATTTTGGTTTTTTCAATATTAAATGAAAATAATAAGTTTTCTGCAATAGATAAAAAAAGCAAATATAATCTTGAAGCCGTTCCTGCACCAAAAGGAAAATCATTAAAAGAAATTGCAAATGCAATATCAATTAATAGTGCTGAATTTATCAATATTAACAAGCATATAAGAAAAGATATTGTGCCATCAAATGTAAATAATTTAAAACTAAATATCCCTCATACAAAATTAGATGTTTATAATCAAAAAATTGCTAATATAAAGATAAATAATCAAGTAAATAGTAAAAATAATAAAATAAATAATATTTATGTAGTTAAATCAGGTGATACACTTAGTCAAATAGCAAGTAAGAATAATGTATCTACAAAAAAATTAAGAATTATAAAAAGAAAAAACCCAAATATTTTAAGTGTAGGAGATGAGATTGAAATTATTAAATAGGGCAGTTGTTACAACATTTTCTATAACTTTAAGTGCTTTTTTATTTACAGCATGTTCAAGTAAAAGCGTAAATAGTAACTATAATGAAATTTATAAAGATACAGGAAATAAAAATATAAATAACTCTCCAGCTATGCATAGAGCCACAATGCGACCTTACAGTGTTTTTGGAATTACATATTATCCAGAGATTGTACCTTTAGGGCATCAGCATTCAGGAATTGCATCTTGGTATGGACCTACATTTCACTCAAAAAAGACTTCAAATGGTGAAACTTATAATATGTATGCCCAAACAGCAGCACATAAAACTCTACCTATGAATACAATTGTAAGAGTTGATAATCTTGATAATGGTAAAAGTACTATTGTAAGAATTAACGATAGAGGACCTTTTGTATCTGGTAGAGTTATTGATTTATCAAATAAAGCAGCAACTGATATTGATATGATAAAAAAAGGAACAGCAAAAGTAAGAGTTACGGTTTTAGGGTTTAATGGTGAGATACAAAATGCAAATTCACCTAAAGTAGATACTCCTCAAAACAGCATAGGACAAAAAATAGAACCAGCTGTTGCACCTATTGAAGAGGTACAGATTATTGAAGATGATATTGTTGTAACAACTGTAAATAGCAGTCAATCAGTAACTACAAGTAACACAAAAGCTTTAACTTCAAATATTGCACTTCAAGTTGGGGCATTTAGTAAAATAGAGGGTGCAAATAAAACAAAAAATGAGTATCAGAGAAGATTTCCTTCAAAAATGGTAGAATATGTAAATAAAAATGGATTATATAGAGTATTAATAAAAGGTTTTGCTTCAGAAAATGAAGCACAAAATTTTAAATCAAATAATGGTTTAAATGCAATAATAATTAAATAGGATTTTAAAATGGTTGAAATAAATAGAACTACAAAAGAGACAGATATTAAATGTAAATTAGATTTAAATGGTTGTGGAAAATTTTCTATAAATACAGGTGTTGGATTTTTTGATCATATGCTTGAAGCATTAAGTAAACATAGTGGAATAGATATAAATTTAGAGTGTAAAGGTGATTTACATATAGATTATCACCATACAGTTGAAGATTGTGGAATTGTATTAGGACAAGCTTTGAAAAAAGCAATTTTTCCTATTCAAGCAGTTGAGAGATATGGAAATGCAACAGTTGTAATGGATGAAGCAGCTGTAAGTTGTGCTTTAGATTTATCAAATAGACCATATTTAGTTTATGAGATAGATTTAGTTGAAAAAGTAGGGCAGTTTGATGTTGAATTAGTTGAAGAGTTTTTTCATGCATTAAGTGGAAATGCTGGAATTACTCTACATTTAATACAAGATAGAGGAAGAAACAAACACCATATCATTGAAGCTACATTTAAAGCATTTGCAGTTGCATTAAGACGAGCATTAGTTAAAAATGAAAAGCTTGGAATTCCAAGTACAAAAGGTGTTTTATGATTGAGTTATTAGTTCTTGATGTTGATGGAACATTAACAAATGGACAAATAACTTTTTCTAGCAATGGAATTGAGTCAAAATCTTTTGATGTAAGTGATGGTTTAGCAATAAGTGTTTGGACTAGACATTTAGGAAAAAAAGTAGCAATAATAACTGGAAGAAATTCAGTTATTGTTGAACAAAGAGCAAAAGAGTTAAATATAAAACATCTATATCAAGGTGTTAAAAATAAGCTTGAAGTTTTAGAAAACATATTAAAAGAAGAGAATTTAAATTTATCACAAGTTGCAGCAATTGGTGATGATTTAAATGATTATAAAATGCTAAAAGCTGTAGAGCTTTCTTTTACTCCACAAAATGGTTCACACTATATAAAAGATATAGTTGATGTAGTTTGCACAAAAAGTGGCGGAGATGGAGCTGTACGAGAGATGATTGAGCATATAGTAAAAAAAGATAATCTTGAAAGTGAATTTTTAGCTGCATGGCTTTAAGAGTTTTTATACTAGTTTCTCTTTTTCTAGCAGTTGTTGCATATTTTCTTCCTATAGAAAATTATAGTAGTGATAAAAATGAAGAGGAACTTGCACAAGTTATTTTTGAAGATGCAAAAATGTTTACAATAAATGATATTGGAGTAAGTAGAACTATAGATGCAAAAAGAGCTTTAAATTATAAGACAAAAGATATTTTAGAAGATGCAAATATAGTTTTATTTAATCAAGATGAAACTAAAGATTTTTCAAAAGAGTTTATAAAAGCAAAAAATATTCTTAAAATTAAAGATAATTATACATTAACAAATGATGTTGAATATAAAAGAGATAATTTTGTGAAGTTAAATACAGAATTTTTAGAATATAATGAAACAAATAAAATAGCAAAAAATTCTCATGCATTTAAAGGTATTTATAATAATCATATTTATGTGGGAACTAATCTATATTTAGATGCAACAAACGATACAATTAAATCAAAAAATACACATTTTGAAATAGAGATGAAAAAAGGAAAATAAGATATGAAAAAGCTACTATCACTACTTTTTTTAGCAAACTTACTTTTTGCAAAAAGTGAGATGCTAGAGATTGACTCTTTGGATTTTAAAGGCGATGATAAAAAAGGAACAGCAACTTTTACAGGAAATGTAAAGATAAAAATGGGTCAAGATAGATTAAATGCAAACAAAGTTGATGTATTTTTTGAAAATGATAAAGATGGAAACAAAACGCCACTAAAATATGAAGCTATTGGAAATGCTGATTTTATAATAGTTACTGAAGATAAACACTATGAAGGAAGTGGAGATAAAGTAATTTATAATCCACGAAAAGAGGAGTACACAATCATAGGAAATGGCTATATTTTTGAGAAAAAAGATAATAGAAAAGTGTATGGAGATACAATTTATGTAAATCAATTAACAGGTGAATCTAAAGTTAAAGGTGATGAGAATAAGCCTGTTAAATTTTTAATTAATGTTGAGCGAGGAGAGAAAAAATAGATGAATTTAATTGATGCAACATTTATTCAATCAGCACAAAGTTTAATAGACTCACCAGCACCATCGGTTGCTGAAATAGCATTTTTAGGAAGATCAAATGTTGGAAAATCTTCACTATTAAATAGTTTAACAAATAAAAAAAGCCTTGCAAAATCTTCATCAACACCTGGAAAAACTCAACTTATAAACTATTTTGAGATTAAATTTAAAACACAAGATGAAGAAAATCCTTATAGATATGCAAGATTTGTGGATTTACCAGGTTTTGGATATGCAAAAGTTGCAAAATCTTTAAAAGAGGCATGGAGTAAAAATCTAACTTCATATCTTGAAAAAAGAGCCAACTTACAAGTATTTATACATTTAATTGATTCAAGACATCCAGATTTAGAAATAGATAAAAATGTTGATGATTTTTTAAAAACTATAAAAAGAGGAGATCAAATTATTATAAATGCTTTTACAAAAGTTGATAAATTAAATAGTAGTGAACTATCTAAATTAAGAAATAAATACCCAGATGGAATATTTATTTCAAACCTTAAAAAAAGAGGAATTAGTGATTTACAAAATAAAATAACGGAGCATCTATTTGGAAATTGAATTTTATAAACCAACAGTTATTGATATTCCTAAAATGCAAGATTTGGTTCGAAAAGAAGTTGAAAAAGGAATAATTCTTCTAAGAACAGAAGATGAAATGGCAACAACAATAAGATCATATATTATTGTAAAAGTAGATGGAGTAATGGCTGGTTTTACAGCAACTCATATTCATTCAAGCAGAATGGCAGAAGTAAGAAGTTTAATTGTAAATGAAAATTTTAGAGGCTTAGGTTTAGGAAAAAAACTTGTTGAAAAGTGTGTTGAAGAAGCAAAGTTTTATGGACTTAAACAAGTTTTATCTTTAACTTATGAAAAAGAGTTTTTTGAAAGTTGTGGATTTAAAGAGATAAGCAAAGAAGAGATTCCTGAGCAAAAAATATGGGCAGATTGTATTAGATGTAAACTATTTCCAATATGTAATGAAATTGCTATGGTAAAAGATATATAAAATATAAAAGATATTTAGAAAAAGGTGAATAATGTTTAGCGAAACAAAAGAGAGATTTAACAAAATTTTTGAAGGAAATATGCCAGCTGATGAGATGAGGGACTATTTTCTTTCTTTGTATGAAAGAGGTGAAACAGCAGCAGAGTTTGCAGCAGCTGCTAGTGCTATGAGAGATTATGTTATTCCTTTACCAATTAGTAATGAATTAAGAGATAAATCAATAGATATAGTTGGAACTGGTGGAGATAAAAGTTATAGCTTTAATATCTCTACAACAGTTTCAATACTACTTGCAAGTATTGGTTGTTATGTTGCAAAACATGGAAATAGAAGTGTAACAAGTAAAAGTGGAAGTGCTGATATGCTTGAATCACTTGGAATAAATCTTAATTTAAGCCTTGAAGATAGTGCAAAAATGCTTGAAGATACAGGATTTGCCTTTATGTTTGCAGCAAATCACCATCCAGCTATGAGATTTATTACACCTGTTAGAAAATCAATTCCGCATAGAACAATTATGAATATAATAGGACCACTTTGTAGTCCAGCTGGTGTTAAAAAACAAGTAATTGGAGTTTATAGTAAAGAGTTTATAAATAAAATTGCAACTGCCTTAGATTTATTAGAGTGCAATAGAGCAATGGTTGTATCTTCAAAAGATGGAATGGATGAAATTTCAGTATCAGATATTACTTATGCCACTTTGCTTTTACAAGGTAAAATCTCAGATTTTGAGATAAATCCAGAAAATTATGGAATAAAACTAAGCCATAAAGATGAGATTGTAGGAGAAGGACCTGAAGTAAATGCACAAATCACAAGAGATATTCTTTTTGGAGTAGAAAAAGGTGCAAAAAGAGATATTGTTCTTTTAAATGCAGCTGCTGCACTAGTTGTAGATGAAAAAGCAAGAGATATAAAAGAGGGAATTGAGATTGCAAGAGACGCAATAAATGGTGGAAAAGCGAAACGAAAACTTGAAGAGATTATTAAATACTCACAAAGATTATCATGCTAATAAAAGAGTTTACACTTAAAGAAGATGAAGTTTCAATACTTGCAAATGAGCTAAAAAATATTATTGCAAATAGAAACTATATTGTTATTTTAAGAGGTGATTTAGCAAGTGGAAAAACAACTTTTGTTAAAAAATATGTAGAGAGTCTTGGACTTGATGATGTTGTAAACTCTCCTACATTTTCTATTCAAGTAAAATATTCAAGCAATATTTTTCATTATGATTTATATAATAAAACTTTGGAAGAGTTTTTAGCTTTAGGGATGCTTGAAGAGTTTGAAAAAGAGGGAACGCACTTTGTAGAGTGGGGTAGTTTAAGGCTTGAAGAGATTTTAAATGATTACGGTTTTGATGTAATTGTGATTGATATTAAGAAAAAAGAAGAAAGTAGAGTTTATAAAGTATATGCATAAATTAGAAATAAAAGATATTAAAAAAAGCATTAAAAAAACACAAATTTTACATGGAATTTCGCTTGAAGTTAATTCAGGTGAAATTGTAGGACTTCTTGGACCAAATGGAGCTGGAAAAACTACAACTTTTTATACTGTTTGTGGATTAGTAAAACCAAGTAGTGGAGAGGTTTTCTTTGATGGTGAAGAGATTACAAAACTTCCACTTCATAAAAGAGCTATTAAAGGAATTGGGTATTTACCACAAGAATCTTCAATTTTTAAAGATTTAAGCGTAGAAGATAATCTTCTTTTAGCAGCTGAAATAATCTATAAAGATGAGGAAGAGCAAAATAGAAGAGTTGATGAACTTTTAGAGTTATTAAATATTGAACCTATTAGAAAAAGAAAAGGTGTTTCACTTTCTGGAGGAGAAAGAAGAAGAACAGAAATTGCAAGAGCATTAGTTTCAAATCCAAAGTTTTTACTTCTAGATGAGCCTTTTGCTGGAGTTGATCCAATTGCTGTTAAAGATATTCAAGATATTATTGCACAATTAGCAAAAATAGATATTGGAGTTTTAATAACAGATCACAATGTAAGAGAAACTCTACAAATTTGTGATAGAGCTTATGTTATGAAAAGTGGAACTTTACTTGCAAGTGGAACATCTGAAGAGATTAAAAACGACAATAGCGTAAAAGAACACTATTTAGGAGAAGATTTTAACTTCTAAAAAGGTTTATCTTCTTTTAAAATCAGGTTTTGATTCATATCTATTGTCTTGAAATCTATTTTTATCAAAATTTTTTGAATCATCTTTTACAATATCTTTTGGTGTAAAATATTTTTTAAATTTTGTTGTTTTTCCTTTTAGTGTTGGAAACTTAATAGAAGTTTTCTCTTCTAAAAACTTTTCTAACTCATCTTTAAATCCTTCAATATCTGAATCATTTAAAATTTCATAAGAAAATTCTCCATCTTCATCAATAGTAATCTCAACTGCAATTGAGAGTTTATAAAATGTTTTAAACTCGCCAATTTGATCTTCAACTAATTTATAAAAAGTTCTATCACTATTTATATTTATTGTTTCATTTGCAAAAATTGTTTGTAAAAATAGGGCTATAAATATAAGTTTTTTCAAAATACTATCCTTTTTTAATATAATCTAATTTTATCAGATTTATATTAAATTATGATTTTTTCGATATAATCAGCAAAATTTAATATATTATAAAGAGAAAAATAATGAATGCATTTATAAGAGTACAAGAAGCTATAAAAGAGATTCAAAAAGGCAATATGGTAATTATGCTTGATGATGAAGATAGAGAAAATGAAGGTGATTTAGTATATTCAGCAGCCCTAAGCAGTCCTGAATTAGTAAATTTCATGGTAACACACGCAAAAGGTTTAGTTTGCGTAAGTGTTCCTCAAGAAACAGCAAATAGATTAGAGTTAAATCCAATGGTTACTTCAAATACATCATCTTACGAAACTGCATTTACAGTTTCAGTTGATGCAGCAAGTGCAGCTACTGGAATTAGTGCAGGGGAGAGAGATGATACAATTAAAATTTTAGCAAATCCAATTTCAAAAGCAAGTGAACTAGTAAGACCTGGACATATTTTTCCACTTATTGCAAAAAGTGGTGGAGTGCTAGTTAGAACTGGACACACTGAAGGAAGTGTAGATTTATGTAAACTTGCAGGTTTAAAAGGAGAAGCTGTTATTTGTGAAATTCTAAAAGAGGATGGAACAATGGCAAGACGTGATGATTTAGATATTTTTGCAGCAAAACATAATCTAAAACAAATTTATATATCTGATTTAGTAGAGTATAGATTAGCACATGAAAAACTTGTAAGTGAGATTTCAAGTAAGCAAACTATATTTTTTGGACAAAAAGCTATTAAAAAAGAGTTTAAAGATCATTTAGAAAATATTCATACAGCTATTATTTTTGGAAATATAGAAGATGTGAGTCCTGTAAAATTTCATACAATAAGACCTGATATAAAAATATTTTTAAATGATAATAAATTAAACTCTATGTTAAAAACTATAAACTTTTTACAATCAAAAGGTGGGGTTTTGATATTTTTAAGTAATGAAAAGAAAAATAGTGAATTAGAAAAAAACTATGGAATAGGTGCACAAATCTTAAATTCATTAAATGTTAAGAAAGTTAAACTTCTTACAAGTGGTGGTAAACACTCTTTTGTAGGATTACAAGGATTTGGATTAGAGATACTTGAAGAGATACAAATAGAGTCTTAACTCTATTTTCTCAAGTAGATTTATTTAGTTTTAGAAAGTATTTTTATATAGCTTCAAGATTTTCCTTGAAGCTATTTTTTTGCTTATATTAAGCTTGGACCTGCAGCAGTGAAATCATATTCACTTTCAAGCGTTAAGTATTTTTTGAAGTTTTCAATATACATCTCAGCTAACTGTTTTTTAGCTTTATCATACTCTAATGGATCAGACCATGTATATCTTGGAGTTAATACATGAGTATCTACACCTTT
>CANRCH010000071.1 GCA_947629065.1 uncultured Aliarcobacter sp. | reverse complement strand
CTCTTGCAGTAAAAAAATATTAATTATATTAAGGATTTTTTTAATGGAAAATAGCAAAATATTTGCAGAGATGATTATACATATCCCACTTTGTACACATATTTGTTCGTCTGATGTTTTAGTTCTTGGAAAATTTAACGAAGATTTAAAACTTGAGTGTAAAAAACACGATAAAGAGTCAAAATTTGTTTTTGAAACAGAAGTTGATTTTGAAAAGTTTGAAAACAAAAGTTTTGACACAATAATTTTAAATGAAGAAAATATTGATTTCAAAGTAGTTTCAAATGTTTTTAGAGTTCTAAAAGATGATGGATTAGTTGTATTTACAACAAGCTCATATTTTAAAGATAGCGAAAAACTAAAAAATGATTTAGAACTTTTTGGTGATAAATTTTGGATAGTTATGCCTTATAGTTTTGGGCATACAACTTGTATTATAGCTTCAAGAAAATATCATCCAACAGCTGATTTAAATCTACAAAGAGCAGATTTCTTAGAAGATATGGATTATTATAGTGCTGAAATTCACAATGCATCTTTTGTGTTTCCTGCACTTATTCACAAAAGTTTAACTGGTATTGCAAAGAGATAAGGAGAAAAAAATGGAAAATATAAAAAAGTTTTTAGATGAGCATAAAAATGACAAAGTACGAACACAAATGTACTATGCAAAACAAGGAATAATAACTCCACATATGGAATATGTGGCAAAAAAAGAGAATCTTGAACCTGAGTTTATAAGAAGTGAAATTGCACGTGGAAGACTTATAATTCCATCAAATGTAAATCATATAAATCAAAAACCAATGGCAATAGGACTTGCATCTTCATGTAAAATAAATGCAAATATAGGAAGTTCTGCACTTTCTAGTAATATTGAAGAGGAGATAGAAAAAGTAAATGTTTGTTTGAAATATGGTGCTGATACTATTATGGATTTAAGTACAGGTGGAGATTTAGACAAAATAAGAACTGCTGTAATAAATCACTCAACAGTTCCAATTGGAACAGTGCCTATTTATCAAATTTTACATGATGTAAAAGATAAAATAGAAGATTTAAGTATTGAAAAAATGCTTGAAGTAATTGAAAGACAAGCACAACAAGGTGTAAGTTATTTCACTATTCACGCAGGATTTTTACTAGAGTTTATGCCATATATTGCAAAAAGAAAAATGGGAATTGTTTCAAGAGGTGGAAGTTTAATGGCAGCTTGGATGATGCACTACCATAAAGAAAATCCATTTAACACAGCTTTTGACAAAATCTTAGATATTTGTAGAAAATATGATGTTTCACTTTCACTAGGAGATAGTTTAAGACCAGGATGTTTAGCAGATGCTTCTGATGAAGCACAACTAAGAGAACTTAAAGTTTTAGGAGATTTAACTCTAAGAGCTTGGGAAAAAGATGTTCAGGTTATGATTGAAGGTCCTGGACATGTACCTTTAAATCAAATTGAAAGAAATATGAAAATAGAGCGAGAGTATTGTCACGAAGCACCGTTTTATATTTTAGGACCACTTACAACTGATATTGGTGCTGGATATGACCATATTTCATCTGCTATTGGAGCTGCAGTTGGTGGATGGCATGGGGCAAGTATGCTTTGTTATGTTACACCAAAAGAGCATTTGGGACTTCCAAATGCTGAAGATGTAAGAAATGGAATTATTGCATATAAAATAGCTGCTCATAGTGCTGATATTGCTAGAAATAGAAAAGGTGCAAGAGATATAGATGATGCAATGAGTGATGCAAGATATGCCTTTGATTGGAATAAGCAGTTTGAACTAGCACTTGATAGCGATAGAGCAAGAGAGTATCACGATGAAACACTTCCACAAGATGTATTTAAAGAAGCAGAGTTTTGTTCTATGTGTGGACCAAAATTTTGTTCATATAAAATTACTCAAAAAATAATGAAAGATCACGGCGATAAAATTGCATAAAAGGGTATAAAATGTTAGTAAACTCAAAAGAAGAGAGCTTAAAAGAGTCTATATCTTTATATCAGTTTTTATCTAGTAAAGATTATGATATTTCAAAAATAGCAGTTGAGTTAAATGAGAAAATAGTTTCTAAAAAAGATTATGAAACTACAATTTTACAAGATAGCGATAGTTTAGAGATTGTTCATTTTGTTGGTGGTGGATGATGAAAGTTTTTATAAACTCAAAGCAAAAAGAGATTTCACAAAAATCTCTTTTGGAGCTTAAAAAACAGCAAAAACAAGAGAACTCTTTAATAATCATAAATGGTTTTGCTACAAGTGAAGATGTAGAACTAAAAGAAAATGACACAATATTTTTTATACAAAAAGGAGTTTTTCCAAAAAAAGATGAGCTTGAAGCTATGATGATGTCAAGACACACTCCAAATGTACATAAAAAACTAAAAAATAGCAAAGTTGCAATAGCTGGACTTGGAGGATTAGGTTCAAATATAGCTGTGAGTTTAGCAAGAATTGGTGTTGGAAAACTGCTACTTGTAGATTTTGATATTGTTGAACCTAGCAACTTAAATAGACAATCATACTTTATAGAAGATTTAGGAAAAGCAAAAACAAAAGCCCTAAAACAACAGATAAAAAAGATAAATCCATTTATAAGAATCAAAACAAAAACTATAAAAGTAAGTGAGAAAAATATTGAAAAACTTTTCTCTAAATACCCAATAATTTGTGAAGCTTTTGACAAAGCAGACCAAAAAGCAATGCTTGTAAATGGAGTTTTAGAAAAACTTCCAAATAGCACTATTATCGCAGCTTCAGGACTTGCTGGATTTGAGAGTTCAAACAAAATAAAAACAAAAAGAGCTATGGAAAGACTCTATATTTGTGGAGATTTAGAGGCAGAAGCAAAGATGGGAAATGGGCTAATGTCCCCACGAGTAATGCTTTGTGCGGCACATCAAGCAAATATGGTTTTAAGAGTAATTTTAAACGAAAAGGAAGTTTAAATGAGTGATATATTAAAAATAGGAAAATATGAGTTTAACTCAAGATTTATTTTGGGTTCTGGAAAGTTTTCACTTTCACTTCTTGAAGCTGTTATAAATGAAGGTGAAGCTGAGCTTATAACTTTGGCTTTAAGAAGAGCAAATAATGATGGACAAGAAAATATCTTAGATTTTATTCCAAAAAATTTAACACTACTTCCAAATACTTCAGGAGCTAGAACAGCACAAGAAGCTCTTAGAATTGCAAGACTAGGAAGGGAACTTGGATGCGGGGATATGGTAAAACTGGAAATTATTTGTGATTCAAAATATCTTTTGCCAGATAACTATAAAACAATAGAAGCTACAAAACTTTTAGTTGAAGATGGTTTTACAGTTTTACCATATTGCTATCCTGATTTTTATGTAGCAAAAGAGCTAGAAAGTGCTGGAGCAGCTGCTATTATGCCACTTGGCTCTTTTATTGGAAGTAATAGAGGACTTCAAACAAAAGATTTTATTCAAATACTTGTAGATGAGATAAATTTACCAATAATTGTAGATGCTGGAATAGGAACTCCTGCACAAGCTTGTGAAGCTATGCAAATGGGGGTAGATGCCGTTATGCTAAATACAGCAGTTGCAAGTGCAAAAGATATGGTTTTGATGTCAAGAGCTTTTAAACACGCAATAAAAGCAGGGCGAGATGCCTATCTAGGAGGGCTTGGAAGAGTTTTAGAAAAAGCTGAAGCTTCAAGTCCACTAGATGGAACGCTTACGAGTTTTTTGGAAAACTAAATGAAAAAGATAAACCACGAACTTTTTTATAAAGAGCAAAGAGATATAGAGTCTTCTATGCAAGATTTGGTTTTAAATGATTTAGCAAACTATGATTACTCAAAATATACAAAAGATGATGTAAAAAGAGTGCTAGAAAAATCTGATTTTCAAAACCTATCTTTAGAAGATTTTGGGGTACTACTTTGTAAAGATGCAGAAGATTTCCTAGAGCTTATGGCACAAAAAGCAAAAGAGAAAACAAAAGCTAATTTTGGAAACTCAATTGAGCTTTTTACACCTTTATATATTGCAAACTATTGTGAAAATGAGTGTACATATTGTGGATTTAAAGCTACAAACAAAATAAAAAGAGCAAACCTAACAAAAGATGAAATAGAAAAAGAGATGATAAAAATCTCACAAAGTGGCTTAAAAGAGATTTTACTTTTAACAGGAGAAGCTAGAAGAAAAACAAGTGTTGAGTATATTGCAAGTGCAATACAAATTGCAAAAAAATATTTCTCTACAATTGCTTTGGAAGTTTACCCAATAAATCTGGATGAGTATGAGTATTTACACCAAAGTGGGGCTGATTTTGTAGCAGTTTATCAAGAGACTTACGATAAAGCAAAATATGAAGATGTGCATTTGTGGGGTTCAAAAAGAAACTTTTTTTATAGATTAAATGCTCAAGAGAGAGCTATAAAAGCTGGTTTTAGAGGAGTTGCTTTTGGTACACTTTTAGGACTTTCTGATTTTAGAAAAGATGCCTTTGCAACAGCATCTCATGCAAAACATATTTTACAAAAATATCCACAAACACAAATTAGCTTTTCAGTTCCAAGATTAAGACCATATATCAACAACAAAGACAATAACTCAAATGATGTTTTTGAAAAACAACTTCTTCAAGTAATGTTGGCATATAGGCTTTTTATGCCATTTGCAACAATTACAATATCTACAAGAGAGAGTGGAAGATTTAGGGATAATGTAGCAGGACTTGTAGCAAATAAGATGTCAGCAGGAGTTAGTGTGGCTGTTGGTGGACATGATGATGAGAAAAAAGGTGATGAGCAGTTTGAAATAAGCGATGAAAGAAGCGTGGATGAAATTTGTTCAATGCTAAAAAATAGAAACTTACAAGCTGTTTTTACAAATCATATAAGAGTATAAAAAATGGTAGTAATTGTTTCAAATAAAAATCTATGTAAAGATGATTTTCTAAAAAGAGTTGAAGAATTATCTGCTTCAAAACCTGATATTTTCATACTTAGAGAGAAAGATTTAAGCGATGATGATTTTTATGTTTTGGCAAAAAATATAAAAGATATTTGCACAAAATTTGAAACAAAACTATATATAAATAGCAAGATAAATATTGCAAGAAAACTAAATATTAAAAATATACAAATCTCTTTTAATGATTTTTTTAAATATAAAGAAGATGAAAAAGAGGATTTAGGTTGGTTTGAAAATATTGTGGTCTCCATTCACTCTTTGGATGAAGCAAAAATTTTAGAAAAAGAGAATTTAGAGTTTCTAATTTTTGGACATATTTTTGAAACTTCTTGTAAAGCTGGATTAAAGCCACGAGGCTTAGACTCTTTAAAAGAGATTTGTGAAAATAGTTCTAAGAAAATCTTAGCTATTGGTGGAATAAATCAAAACAACTACAAAGATGTTTTAAAAAGTGGTGCTTTTGGATTTTGTATTATGAGTGAAACAATGCTTTGCAAAAATCCAAAAAATCTAATAGAGAATTATAAAAAATAAGGAGTAGATTATGAAAAAGGTTTTAACTATTGCTGGATCTGATTGTAGTGGAGGGGCTGGAATTCAAGCTGATTTAAAAACATTTAGTGCATTTGGTACTTTTGGAATGAGTGTGGTTACCTCTATTGTTGCTGAAAATACTTTTAGAGTAATTGAGATTCAAGATACAAGAGCTGATATGGTAGAAAAGCAGTTAATCGCTATTTTTGAAGATATTGTTCCAGATGCCATAAAAATTGGGATGCTTCCAAACAAAGAGATTATGCAAACTGTTGCAAAGTTTTTAAAAGAAAACAAAGAAGAAGCTAGAAATATTGTAATAGATCCTGTAATGTATGCAAAAAATGGTTGTGCTTTAATGGATGTTGAAAATATTGATACTTTAATAGAAACTATTGTACCACTTGCTGATGTTTTAACACCAAATATTCCTGAAGCTGAACATTTAGCTTCTATGAAAATAGAAAATGAAGATGATGTAAAAGAGGCTTGTATAAAAATACATAAAATGGGGTGTAAAAATATACTTATAAAAGGTGGTCACTCAAGTGGCAATGAAGCTTGTGATATTTTATATGACGGAATTCGGTTTCATAAATTTTGCACACAAAAAATAGATACAAAAAACACTCATGGCACTGGTTGTACATACTCATCTGCAATTGCTGCAAATCTTGCAAAGGGTGAAAATATTGTAAATGCTTTGGAGATTTCAAAAGAGTATATAACAGATGCTATAAAATACTCACTTGATATTGGAAAAGGTCATGGACCAACTAACCATTTTCATCAATTTTTCAGAAATGCTTAAAAGAGCAAGAGAATAAAATGTTAGAAATATTTGAAAAACTATTAAGTGAAATAAGAGTAAAAAAACCACTTATTCACCAAATTACAAACTATGTAACTGTAAATGATTGTGCGAATGTAACTTTGGCAATAGGAGCTAGTCCAGCGATGGCTGATGATGAAAATGAAGTAGAAGATTTTGTAAAAATTGCTTCAAGCTTACTTATTAATATTGGAACATTAAATGAAAATATGAAAAAAAGTATGCAAAAAGCAACTGTAAAAGCAAAAAAACTTAAAAAAGTTGTAGTTCTAGATCCTGTTGCTGTTGGAGCTTCAAAATATAGAACAGATTGTGTAAATAAACTTTTGAAAAATAGAAAAATATCTGTAATAAGGGGAAATATTTCTGAAATAAAAGCACTTTTAGGAAGTAGTAAAAACCAAAATGGTGCAGATGCTTCAAGTAGTGATTTTGAATCTATTGAAAATAGTATTCAAATTGCAAAAGAACTAGCACTTAAAGAGAAAGTAATAGTTGCACTAACAGGTGAAATAGATGTAATAAGTGATGGGAAAAGGGCAGTTGTAATTGAAAGTGGAAGTAAACTTTTACAAGATATTACAGGAGCTGGATGTATGAGTACATCATTGGTCGCTTCTTTTTGTGGAACAAACAAAGAGTATTTGTTTGAAGCCACAGTTTTGGGAGTTTTGACAATGGCACTTTGTGGAGAAATTGCCGAGAATCTTACAGCTAAAGATGGATTAGGTAGTTTTCACAAAGAGCTTTTTAATCAAATAAGCCGTCTTGATATTGAAACTATAAAAAACAAAGGAAGATTTTATGAAACAAGCTGTTGATTACACACTTTATTTAGTTACAAATAGGGAACTAATGAGTAGTAAAACAATTGAGAAAAGTGTAAAAGAGGCTATAAAAGGTGGTTGTACTATTGTGCAACTAAGAGAAAAAGATATTAGTTCAAAAGAGTTTTATGATATTGCAAAAAGTTTGCGAAAAATCACAAAAAAACATAAGGTTCCATTTATAATAAATGATAGAGTAGATATTGCCCTAGCTGTAAATGCAGATGGTGTTCATGTAGGGCAAAGTGATTTAAGCCTGAAAGATGTGCGAAAACTTATAGGAAAAAATAAAATTATTGGTGTTTCTTGTGGAAATTTAGAAGAGGCAAAAAAAGCCTATAAAAATGGTGCTGATTATTTAGGTGTTGGTGCTATTTTTCCTACAAATACAAAGAAAGATGCAAAAGATGTGGGAATTGATGGTTTAAAAGAGATTATAAATAATATTCCTTTGCCAATTGTTGCAATTGGTGGAATAAACAAAGAAAATATTGAAAATTTAAGAGATATAAATCTAGCTGGTGTTGCACTTGTAAGTGCGATAATATCGCAAAAAGATGTAAAAAATAGTGCAAAAGAGATTAAAAAAATATATAAGAATAAAATTAAAAAAGGATAAAAAATGTCATTTTCAAGATCTTTAAAACAAAAAGCAAACAAGGTTTGGGAAGATGGATATAATCACCCATTTGTTCAAGAACTAGGTGCTGGTACTTTAGCAAAAGAGAAGTTTAGATTCTATTTACTACAAGATTATCTATATCTTTTGGAGTATGCAAAAGTTTTCGCCCTAGCTATGACAAAAGCAGATGATGAAAAGATGTTAAGTAATCTAAGTTCAATCACAAAAGCTACTTTGGTTGATGAGATGAAAGTACATCATTTATATATGAAAGAGTTTGGAATAAGTGAAGATGAGGTTAAAAGTGTAAAAGCATCTTTATTTAATAGAACTTATACAGCAAATATGCTTGCAACTGCACTAAGAGGTGATTTACTTGATACTTTAATTACTGTTTTTCCTTGTGCGTGGACTTATTGCGATTATGGAAAAAGATTAAAAGAGCAGTATAAAGATAGCTTAGAAGATAACTTTTACAAATCTTGGGTAGAAACTTATGCTGGATATGATTTTGAAAACTCATTTGAGTGGTTTTATGATGCAATTGATGAGCTAGCTAGAAATAAAACAAAAGAGGAACTAGAAAGAGTTGAAGAGATTTTTATTGCAAGTGTTGAGTTTGAATATATGTTCTGGGAGATGGCTTATAATATGCAGTTGAGCTATGTAAAGAGATAAAAATAGGCATAAAAAAAGGAAACGATATAAAATCGCTTCCTTTGTAGAAAAATAAGAAAAAGTACCAATTATCTTTTTGAGAATTGAGAAGATTTTCTTGCTTTCTTTCTTCCATATTTCTTTCTTTCAACAGATCTAGCATCTCTTGTAAGAAGTCCATAAGGTTTTAAAATTGCTCTAAATTGCTCATCATAAGCAACTAGTGCTCTTGAAATTCCGTGTCTAGCAGCATCTGCTTGAGCTGAATATCCACCACCAAGAGTTTGTACAATAACATTTA
>CANRCH010000070.1 GCA_947629065.1 uncultured Aliarcobacter sp. | reverse complement strand
ATAGAGAATAATAATACTTTACATCCAAATATTTTGAAATTTTTAGAAAAATTTCATGTAAACTTAGTAAGTCTTGAAGATAAGGCAGAAACTAAAAAAGAGAAAGAACTTATAAAAACTCTTGTAACAAATATGATAAAAGAGTTTGGTGTAAAGGCTTAGATTTGTTTTTGGTTTTTTTCGGAACTAAGAACTTGTTCTTAGCTCTTTTTTATAAATTAATATATAACTCTTTTGCCACTAAATAATCTTTTTTTCCACTAGCAAGTTTTGGAATATTATCTATAATTTTATAAACACTTGGAAGCATTAAATTATTTGTAAAAGATTTTAAAATCTTTTGCTTTAAATTTTCTAAACTTTGTTCATCTATATTTGAAACAAGTAAAACTATTTTTTCACCTTTTTTCTCATCTTCACTTGCAATAGCTACAAAATCAATATCTTTTTCATCTTCATTTTTTAAATCAATAAGTTTTGAAATCTCCTCTTCTATTAGCCCTAAACTAACCATTTCACCTGCTATTTTTGCAAATCTTGAGTATCTATCAATAATAGTTAAAAAGCCATCATTATCAAGCTTTCCTTTATCTCCTGTTACATAATAGACTCTATTTTTTATAGTTTTTAAAACCTCTTTTGTTCTTTCTTCATCATTTAAATAGCCTTTCATAACTTGCACCCCTGAGATTAAAACCATACCCTCTTGCCCAATTTCAAGCTCTTTAAAACTATTTGGATCAACAATTTTTATGCTAGTTCCAGGTATTGCCATACCAACAGTTCCTATTTTATTTCCAATTTGAATATCTAAATCACTAGATATTGCATCTGGAAGATTACAAGTAGCAACAGGTGAAGTTTCGCTTGTTCCATAACCTTCTAAAATATCTTTTCCAAACTTCTTTTTAAAATCAAATCTTACATCTTCTCTTAGTTTCTCAGCTCCAGCAACCACAAGCCTAAGGCTATCAAACATCAAAGGGTGAATTTTGTTATTTTTTGTATAGAGTCTAAAAAATGTACTTGTTCCACACATTATTGTAGCTTTATGATTTAGTGTTAGTTTTGCAACTCCAAAGCCATCTGTTGGATCTGGGTGTGCTACACATTTTATTCCTTCAATTAATGGTAAAAAAGTGGTAACCACTATTCCAAAAGCGTGAAAAAGTGGTAGAGTTCCTAAAATCACATCATCTTCATTTACATTTAAAATATTTGAAATTTGTTGAACATTTCCCAAAATATTATTGCTACTTAGTTCAATTGCTTTAGGAATTCCCTCACTTCCAGATGAAAATAGAATTAAAACTGTGCTATTTTTCTCTATTTTTTTAAGATGAATGGTTCTTAAAACAGTTTTTGGCAAAAATTTCACGCTAAGTAGTGTTAAAACAGCTTTTGTTTTTGAAATTTTTTCTTTTAAATCTTCAAGATAAATAATATTTAAACCAGAAAAAACCTCTTCAAAATAAAAACCTTTTGCTTTTAATTTAGTTAAAAATAGTTTTGAAGTGATAATTGTTTTTATATTTGCACTTTTTATTGAAGCGTTTATTTGATTTAATGAAGATGTATAATTTATATTAATTACAGTTTTTCCTTGCATTAAAACTACATAATTTATAACAGCTCCAATAGATGAAGATGGAAGAAGCAAAGCTATATTTTGCTCTTTTTTAATAGATTTTTTTAGTAAATTTTTAAATAAAATTGATGCTGTTAAAAATCTATTTCCAGTGAGTTTTGTATTTGTTGAGTCATCGAAAACTACATTTGAAGCTTGAAGTTTTAAACTATCAAAAATAGTTTCATTTAGTGGTTTTAACTCTTCTAAGTGTCTTTGCCAAGCAATATTTGAAAGAAGAAAAACCTCTTCTTTTACTCTTTTTGCAGTAGCAAACTCTTTTTTTAGTGATTTTGCAAAACATACAGTTACGCTATTTGTCTTTTTAGAGTTTTTGAATTTTTGATTTGCTTTACTAAACATTGACTCCCAAAGTCCTCTTATATAAAAGGGAACAACTACAACATCTCTTTTTGTAAACTCCAAAATCTTCTCAAATCCTCTTTTAAACTCTCCTAAGTGACCATTTAAACTAATAGAACCCTCTGGAAAAAGTACAATAGAGTTTCCATTATCAAGCTCATTTGCAATTTTTATCATTGAACTTTTACTTGAAGTGTTTGAGATTGGAACAGCTTTTATTAACCTAAATAACCAGTTTAAGTACCACTTTTCATATATTGGTTTATATATTACAAATCTTATCTCTTTTGGAACAGCCATTAAAATAATTGCCCAATCTATCCAAGATATATGATTTCCTAAAAATAGAGTTCCTCTGTTGTTTGGAATATTTTTTATTCCTTCAATTTCTAGTTTATATCTAAGACCTACAACAAATTTCAAAAATATTAAAATAAAAGATTGTGGAAGTTTTACAACTGTATATAAAGTTCCAAAAGAGATTATCAATAAAATAATATAAAGTGTGTTTAAAGAGTCAAGATTAAAAAAAGCCACAATAGTTGTTAAAATAAGCATTAAAAACATAGCTAAAGAGTGAAACCAATTATTTCCAGCAAGAATAGTTCCAAGTTCACTCTTTTTTGCATTAAATTGGATTAAAGAGTTAAGTGGAACAATAAACAATCCACCAAAAAAACCAAAAAAAGCAAATGTTAAAATAAGCATTGAAGCACTTTGTACAATTGTTGAAATATAAAGAGTAATAGACATAGCAAGACTAGCAAGTGGAATAGTTCCTAGTTCTATATAGTGTTTTGAAAATCTTGCATAAAATATAGACCCCAAAGCAATTCCAACTCCAGATGCTGCTAAAACGCCATTTATTACAAAAACATCTGTAATATTTAAATACTCTTTTGCATAAGATGGAAAAACTGCTAAAACTCCTTGAGAAACTCCCCAAAATACTGAAAGTCCAACCACGCTTAAGAAGATAACTTCACTACTTTTAATAGATTTAATATTTTTTAAAAGAAGTTTTCCTTTAAAAAACTCTTTTTTATCTAGTTTTAGATTTTTATTAAAATTATAGTTTGTAACAACTCTTCGTAAAAATATAAATGAGATTAAAAACTCTAAAATAGCAACTGGTAAAATATAAAAGGTAAGTGGTTTTATAGCGTTTAGAAGTTCCTCTTTTGTAGTTAAAATTTCTAAATTGTTTGCTAGATAAAAGTTTTCAAAAATATATGAAGTAATACCAATTGCAAATAAAATAGCAATAATTGAAACTGCTTGTAAGTGTGCATTTCCTTTTGATAGATATTTCTTACCATAAATATCTAAAATAATTCCAAACTTAGCAGGACTATAAATAGCACTTTGAACTGCTAGTAAAAATAGGCAAAACATTGTAAAGTAAAAGTTGTTTGAGAAATATGCAAAAATTATAAGAATTGATAAAAATAGAGATGATAAAGCACCATAAACCAAAATATCTTTTTTGTTGTATTTATCACTTAGGTAACCACTAAAAGTAAAAAGAAGTAAAAAAGGAATTATAATTAGAAGGTTTATTACTGAAATCCACGCAACTTGATTTGGACCATCTAAAACTTTGAAAACTATATTTTGAAGTAATATTTTATGTGCAACATCTACAAAAGCATTACAAAAAACTACAAACAAAAAAGCTAACTTTATAGTAATTAGTGTTTCTATTTTTTTCATATCAACTCATTTTTATTATAATTTTTTTGCCAAAAGCTCCTTAATAGCAGCCGCCTGTTCTTTTGCTTTTTGTTCTCTATCTTCTCTCATTAATCTAAGAGCTTCAAGTGTCTCTTGTTTTTCTTTATCGAGATTTGATCTTATTTGAAAAGCTTTTCTATTGTTTGAAAGCCCTGAAACAGCTGAAAATTTCTCTTTTTTGTTTATATAAATAGTTGAAGCAGCTGAACTTGCATTTTTTGAAAAAAGGATTACATCATTCTCTTTTAAATTCATTAGTTCTTTTACGCTTAGTTCCGTTTCAGCCATAATTGCTTCAACAAGCATTTTTGAACCAGAAATTAGAGTTTTTATATCTTTTTTTCTACTAGATTTTCTATTTTTACTCTCTGAAAATATCTTTTCAACAATTTTATCAAGTAAAGATTCAAAATAAGAAATAGGGTAGCAAATAGAGAAAAACCCAGAGTCCTCATCAATAATTATTTCTAAAACAACTAAAAGTACAACTTCATGATCAGAAACAACCTGAATTGCATTTGCATTTGTATCTTTTGACTCTATTTTAAAGTTTAAACTTGTAACTTCAGACCAAGTTCTATGAAGAATTCTTATAAACATTTTATAAAAGTGTTCTAGTATCTCAACTTCAATTTCTGTTAATTCTCTATCAATATTATCAGATGTATTAACAGCACCACTTCCAAGTAAATCAGCAATAATTTTGTGCGAAATTGCAGGGTTACACTCAACAACCAATCTTCCATCAAGTGGTTTAAATGATAATGTATTAAGTGAAGTTACTTGAGGAATAGATAAAATAAACTCTCCATAAGTCATCTGCTCAATAGAAGTAAGTTTAATATCAACAAGCTTTCTAAGCATACTTGAAAGCTCATTTATAAAATCTCTTAACATTTTATCGTGCATTGTTGAAAATGCTTTTAACTGTTCAGGTGTAATTCTATTTGGTTTTTTAAAATCATATATAGAGTAGTTTTTCTCTTTTGATACAACTTTATCAAGTGGGCTTATACCATCAAAGTCTTCACCTTGTTCAGCAATATCTAAAAGTGCATCAATCTCATCTTGACTTAAAAATTCTGCCATTTTATCCTCTTAGCTCAATATCAACATCAATAGCACCCATCTCTTTTAGCATTTTAAGAGTATCAATTATCTCATTCATAGGTACTTTCATAACTTTCATTGAACGAACTAAATCTGAAATTGTAGGATCTGATTTTGTATTAATCATGGCATTGTTTATATTTATTGTTGCTTTATCTGCAATTTTTACATCATCACCAATATTCATTCCTGGATTTTTTCTTAAATCATCCCATTCTGTATCATCTAATTTACTTTTATTAATTCTAATTGTAAATGAATCTCTTGCAATTGTTACAGGGTCAATTACAACATCACCACCTGTTATAATTGACTCTTTATTTACATCAATAATAAGTTTTTTCTTGAAGCTTGAATCAAGCTCAATATTTTGGATAGTTGCAATAAATCTAACAACTGGAATATTTGAAGGTCTTACAACATCAATTGTTCTTGTATCGATTGCAGTTGCTAGGTTTTGTCCAAATTTTTGATTAATTTTTCTTTCTATTAAATCAGCATTTGTAGCTGAACTTTTATAAAGGCTTAATTGAATAGATTTTTCGGCTTGTAAATCAAACTCAATTTCATTTTCAACAGTTGCACCATCATAGATAAATCCTGTAGTTTTGTTATTTTCAGTTGCATTTACAGTTCCTTGAGCAAGTGCATAAACATTCCCATCAACACCTTTTAGTTGAGTGATTAAAAGCTCTCCATTATCAATAGATTTTGCATCTCCAATAGTTGAAACTTTTACTTTTATTTTATCACCTTGTCGTGAAAATGCTGGTAAATCGGCTGTTACCATAACAGCGGCTATATTTTTTGAATTAATTGAACCAGCTGGTATTTTTATATATGAATTCCTAAGTAAATTTTGTAAACTTTGCATTGTAAACTTTGATTTATCACCAGTTCCTGCAAGTCCCACGATTAGACCATAACCTATTAGTTGATTATCTCTTATTCCAATTACATTTGAAATATCTTTAATTGTTTGTGAATATAAAGAACTGAAAAAAAGTAAAAAAGTTAAAATATATCTCAATATTCCTCTCCAATTTGAATAGTTTTTTATTTTATCGAAAATTTAATAAAAAAAGGTATAATCAAGTCTAATAAAATTATTTAAGTGGGAATTGTATTGAATATTTATATTTATGGTGGAAGCAATTTTAGAAAAGAGATTCATAAAACCTTAACTGATTCAAGTATTAAGCATGAACTAGATGAAAATAGTAAAATTCTTGAATTAAACTCACTTGAAGAGTTAAAAAATGCAATTTTCAAAAATCCAAAAGATATATACTTAATTGATGACAGTAAAATAATAAAGAAAAATTCAATAAATAGAAAAATAAAGTTTCTCGCTCCAAAAGATGGAATTGAAGAGGAGTTTTTATTAGATAGTGGAATTGCTGATTTATCAGTAGATAGTCTTGCTGAGATACCAAAATATATTATAAGAAAAGTAGAGCAAGAAAAAGAGTTTTTAGAAGAAAACAGTGATTTGTCAATAAAAACTGAAGATAATAAAATAGAAGATAGTAAAGATGAAATTAGTGTAGAGCAAGATATTGTTTTAGATGATGAACTGTCTTCTTTGTTAGAAAAAAATGATAGCTTTGAAGCAACTACAAAAGAGATAGAAAATAGTATTGAAGAGCTTGAGAATCTATTTGTAGATGAAGCACAACAAGAAAGCGTTTATAAAGAAGATAGTGTAGATTTTGAAAACAATTTTGGTTTAAATAATATATCTTTTGATTATGATGATAACTCTATAGTAAACAGCAAAGAGTTCAGTGATGCTCAACTTTTGGACTCTTTAATGAGTAAAGATGCAGAAGAACCTACAAATATTGAAGAGACTTTTGATGAGATAAATTTTTTAGATGAGGTTTTAAACAGTACAAGAACTTTTGAAGATAGTTTCACCTCTAATGATAATATAGATGAAGAAGAGAATGATGACAATAATGATGAGATTGAAAGCCTTTCAATAGAAGATACACTTCTTAATCTTATATCAAATGATGAGATAGATGAAAATAGTGAAGAAGATAAAGATAGTTTACATTTAGATGAACTTTTAAGTAAAATAGAAGAATCAAAAGAGGAAGATTTAGTACTAGATGAGATTCTTACGAAAGAGATAGAAATCAAAGAAGAGTTACCTTTTAAAGGAGATGAGATGTTAGATGAAGAGTTTAAAGATTTAGAATCTATAGATGAAAAGGATATGTTGGATGCTTTGAATTTAGATTCAAGCCAGATAAATAGTAGCAATTCTTCAAAAGTTGAATTAGTTGAGAATAGTAGCGAAGTTTTAAATATTTCATCTGCAAATATGGATGACTTAGCAAAACTTTTTACTAAAGTTTTAACAAATAAAACTTTGGAAATTACAATAAAAATCAAAGATTAAAAATGGACTTAATAGGAATTGCACAAAATACAGTTAAGTTAATCTTACTTTTAGGATTACCATCATTAATTGTAAGTATGGTTATTGGACTTGCTATTTCAATATTTTCAGCCGTAACACAAGTAAATGATGCATCTCTTAGCTTCGTTCCTAAAATGATATTTGTTTCAATATTTATTCTTATTTCTCTACCTTGGATTGGTGAACAAATTGGAGTTTTTACAACAGAACTTTGGGATAATATTCTAAATTTTGGTGAGTAGTTTTGATTGATAAACTTTATAAATTAAAAAAAACACAAACAGATCAAAAGCTTGTACAAAGATCTTTAGTTGATTCAAGAATTGAGCAAATTGATGCAGAGATACTTTTGACAAGAAATAGTATTATAAGTGCAAGTGTTGATAGAAGTGGAGCAATTTCCGATTTTGTGATTTTAACTATGCATAAAGATACAATGAGATTTCATATTAAAAAACTTGAGAATGAAAAAATAAAATTAAAAAAAGAGTATGAAGATTTGAGTCGAGAAATTGTAGAACTTCAAAAAGAAGCAGAACAGTTTAAGTATATTCTTGAAGAGCAAAAACTTGAAGCAAAGGCTCTTGCATTGAAGTTAGAGCAAGAGACAACAGAAGAGTTTATACAAAGTAAATATATTAGGAGATAAATTGATAAGAGTTTTAGCTTTAATAATATCTCTTTTAGTAAGTAGTTTAACTGCACAAGAGACAAGTAGCTCATTAACAAGACAAAAACTCGAGGTTTTGGAGTTAAAAAAAGAGCTTACAAATTTTTATGAAGAGAAAGAGAGTGAATATCAAGAGAATAAAAAAGAGCTAGAAGATATTTTAACTCAAATTGAGAAAGAGAAAAAAGAGATAAAAGAATTACATGATAGAAATGCCTTACTATTAAAAGAGATAAAGCTTGAAATAGATAGCAAAACAGCAAAAATTTACAATAATATGAAAGCAAAAAATGCAGCTGATATATTTAACAATATGATAGCAGATGGTAAAATTGATGATGTTTTTGCTATAATTCTCAGAATTAAAGAGACTCAAGCGACTCAAATATTAAAATTTCTTACTGTAGAAAACTCATCAATAATTACTTATATGCTTGAAGAGTATAAATTAAAATATGGACAAAAGGATTAAAATGGCAGATGAAAACAACCAAGCACCAGCATCTAGTGGAAAAGGATTAATGATTGTATTAATAGCTTTAATATTTGTACTTATCTTGGCTGTTGTAGGAGTTGGATATTTTGTTACGCAAAGTTTAGGTGCTTCTCAAAATCCACAAGCAGCAGAACAAGCAAAAGAGGCTGTTGATACAGGTATTTATTATAAAGCTGATTTAAATGAACTTGTATTAAATTTAACAGACTCAAGAGGAAGAGAGAAACTTATGAAACTATCTTTTTCAATAAAAAGTACAGAGTTAAATATTGCAAATATTGTTGAAGATTATAAAGCTGAAATAATTGATGTTGTAATCTCTCAAATAGGTGCTAGAAGTTCTGAAGAGTTATTAACTGTTGGTGGAAAAAATCTATTAAGAGATGAACTTGTAATTGATATAAATAATGTTCTAAATAGTATTAGTCCTGATAAGAAAATACCTAGAGATTGTGTTAAAACAATTCTTTTTACTACATTTGTAATTAAATAATGATAGTTGCAGTTAAAAGAAATAATAAACAAAAATATA
>CANRCH010000069.1 GCA_947629065.1 uncultured Aliarcobacter sp. | reverse complement strand
ATGGTATTTATTATCTAAAATACCATCTTGAATACTACAGATAGTTTTATTAAAGCTACAATTATTACTATAGCATTCTTGGATTAATTTATTTTTTACTTATCAGCTTTTTATTTTATACTTTTTTATTATTCTTATAATCTTCTACACCCCTTACGTAAGGACAGCTATACTACCCAAAAAAACTAGACAATAAACTTTAGATAGTTATTCTATATTATTTTTAGATAACAGTCCTGAATCAGATATTACAATTTGTTTTTGTAAATCAAATTTCTTTACAAATTTTTGAAGTATTGCTATAAAAGTATTTCCTTCATAGCTATTCCTCTCATAAATATCATAACCTACAGGATAACCTTGTTCTGCTACTAAAAGTCCAAACAATTATTTGAGGAGATTGAAATTTACCATCTTTACTAAATCCAACTCTTCTTAAATCATCCTCATCTTCACTCTCAAAGTAAAGTGTTCTAACATCATAAAATAAAGCTGTAATCTTACTCAATACTTTTTTTGTATGATTAAAGGCAACTTCCTCTATTTTATCTTTATATTTTAAATGAAACTTATCCATAAATGTCAAATGCAAAGGTAAAATGTACCAGTAGTGCAAAGTAAAAATGCACCACTTATTAATAAATGAATAGAATAATTCTAAATAATTATTTTGGAGTTAGTATGATTAATAAAGCGATATATCTTCATAATATCCATATCTATATTTCTATAACGTTTTAGATATACAATCACTTTTAGCTTATTTCCTAGATTTGTTAATCTTGTCACAATTAAATATTTTAAAAGTTTATTATCAACAATTTTACTAAACCAATATAGTGGAAAATTCTCAGTACCAATCCAAACTATACTATTTGTTGATAGATCTCTTACAAACTTATCTATTATATTGTCACTATTACTTGGAAATAGGTCTGATATAGGTTGTTTAGTTAGTTGTGGAATAAGTTTTAATCCCTCTTGATATAAAACCTTCATCTTTAGATGAAACAATAGTTTGTACTACCTTATTGATTCTTCATATTTTTTTATTATATGTACACTAAAACTGCCACTTGCATTTCTTTTTTTACGAATAAACATATGATATTATATAGTGGGGCATCCAACTTACAAATTAAAACACCTTATTTATGGCTTTACAAGGCACTTATTAGATACTTTATTCAAAGGTGATGAAGTCAGAAATATATTCTCTTAGATATAAAAATCCATCTATACAAATATTTAGTTTATTAAACCTTTTTTATTCCTAATGATACTTTCCTCAATCTTACTCTTAAAATCTATTTTTTAGCAGTAAATAATCTAGAAAATACCCTTACTTTAAATGAAACTTATTTTTTGCTTTATTTAAAAAAGTATTCAAATGTTCACCGAAAACAGTGTTCAATTGTTTCCGACTTTTGCAATATGATTTTGATATGTTAAAATTTATCCAACGAGATAACTAAGTATTAATTGAGACTCTTTTTTAGTTTTTTTGAAGTTTTAAAAGAATTATAGATAAAAGGTAATTTACCTTTTATCTCATGTCAAGATAGTTTATGAAATTTTCATTCATTCTATCATATTTATATATTTGTCTTCCGTGATTTTTATTAAAAAACTCTTTTGCATCACTTTCAAGTGCAAATGGAATAACATCATCTCCACCAATACTCATAATATTACTTCCAAAAACATAGAAAGCAGTTTTTGCATCAATTAGTTTTTTTGTTTTAAAATCTGTTACATAGATATTTTTAACACTATCTTCACCCTCTCTTTTCTTCTGAAGAAGTTCATAAGCAAAAGTATATTTTGGTGAACTTAAAGCTACAAGATTTCCATCTTTTCCTTCTACAATTCCAATCCAATCTTTATGATTTTCAATTGAAACACTTTTTATAGGGCAAACTTCTTGAACAAGAGTTTTTACATCATTATAATTCTTGTCTAAAATATCTGCACTAAATAGTGAAGATATGAAAAATAAAATAGAAAAAATAACTTTTTTCATACTAAATCCTTTCTTTTAAATATTGTATATCCTAAAATTGCAAAAATTATACCCAATATTGCTGGATAAATAATGCAGTATAGTGCTATAAAGTTTTTACCAAACTCATCAAGAATAAAGTAACTAGCAGGTCCAATTACAGATAAATCTGGATCAAAAAGTGCAATAGCACCAATTCTAAATACTTGTAATGGATTTGCCAAAGCAATTGCATAAATCAAATCAGGATTGGCAGTTGTTTTAATTAAAAATCCAATTAAAAGTAAATCAATTAAAGCTAAAAGTAGTAGCCAAACAAAAAAAGCAACTCCTAAAGCAATATCTTGACTTTTTACCAAAGATGAAATTAAAAAACTAATACCTAAAAAGCAAATATTTATAGCTATTATTAATCCAATATAGTAAAAAAATATTGCCCAAGGAATATCTACACTTTTAAACAAACTCCAAACCAAAGCTAAAACCAAAGCCCCAATGATTGGAAGAGTTACTGTAAAAAGCTTTCCTAGAAATTTACCAAAAAAGTACTCTTTTAAAGATATTGGAAAAGATAACATATACTCTAAAATATTGCTATCTCTTTCACCTGCAATTGTTCGAACTGTATTTATTAAAATAAAAATAGGAATAATAACTATACAAATCTCAATAAATATAAGTAAAAGCCTACTTAGTCCACTAAAACCTTGAATTCTTGATTCAGTGATTCCTGTTATAAAAAATAGGGCTATAATTCCACCAAATATAAGTGAATATACTAAAAACCATTTTGATCTTAGGGATTCATTTATATCTGTTTTAAAAATCAAATAAAGATTTTTCATTTATTATCCATTTTGTGTTCCATTTTATGACCGCTGTGGTGACCCATTTGCCCATTTAATGGTTTTTTTAATACTTCCTCTTTTACATGCATAAAATCAAAATTTTCACCATCTTGTTTCTCTTTATATGCACTAAATCCAAAATCCATTGGAGTTATAGCTCCAAAAGTCCAAGAAGCTGTTTTTGCATCTAGCCATTCACCTGTTTTTGCATCTGTTACATAGATAATTGCATCTTTTTCCCAATCAATGCTGTTTTCTTTAAACCATAAAATAGCACAGCCTATATCATCGTGATAGTATCTTTTTCCATCATTTTTATTTACAATTTGTACAGTGTAATTTCTATCACTAATAACCATTTTACATCTTTCACAAATCTCTCTATCAAATTTTACTTCTTTTGCATTTGTATCAATTTCAGAGTTACAAGCCACAAAAAACAAGCTAACAAGAGTTAATAGTAGTAAACTAAATTTTTTCATCGATAATTACCTTTCCTAAGTCAAGTTCAATTTTTCTATTTACAATATCTGAAACCTCTTCAATTCTATGGCTAATAAAAAGACTTAATTTGTCTTTATTGAAATTTTCAAGAATTGAATAAAAGCTATCTCTTCCTTTTGGGTCAAGATTTGCTGTTGGTTCATCAAATATGAAAATATCTGGGTCTTTTGCAAGTGCAATTGAGATAAGAAGTTTTTGCTTCATTCCACCAGATAGCTTAAAAAATACTTTTTTCAAGTTTTGTTTTACATCTAAATCCATTTTTGAACAAAAATCAAAAATTATATCTTTGTTTATATTGCTTGAAGAGACACTATAATAAATAAGCTCTTCAACTGTTAATTTAATTGGAGGTGGAAGTTGTGGTACAAAACCAATAGAGTTTAAGGTATTTACTCTATCTTTAAATGGATTTTTACCATTTACAGTAATTTCCCCTTTTGTAGGAATATATTGCCCTAAAATACTTCTAATTAGAGTTGTTTTTCCAGCTCCATTTTGACCCATAATTATAATTGAGTCTTTTTTTTCTAATTTTAAATTTACATTATCTAAAGATATTTGGCTTCCAAATACCTTTGTAAGATTTTTTATCTCTATCATATTAATTTCTTCAACTTTGTTTCAAATTTTAGTGAATCATGATGGCAAACTTCTACACATCTTCCACAAAGTGTACAATCTCCACTAATTACTGTTTGCTCTTTTGCACCTTTTATATTTGCATTTTTCTTTGTTATATCCAAAACATGTGGAACTAAACAAACATTTGCACAAACTCTACAGTGGTCACAAGAATCATCCCAAACAATTTTTGTAGTACTTGTCCATCCAATAAAACTATAAGTTGTTCCAACAGGACAAACATATCTACACCAAAATCTTTGAGAGAAAAAAGTATCTACTAAAAATATAGCTACAACAAATGCTAAAGCAACACTATATCCATAGATTAATGCTCTTGAAATAATTCCAACTACATTTATAATTTCAAAAACCAAATAACCACTAATAAAAGATAGTGCTAAAAATATAGCCCAAAATACATATTTAATTTTATAATTAAATTTATACGATTTTATAATCTTTTTCTTTCTTAAATATCTATGTAGTTTTTCAGAAATTTCACCCAAAATCGTATATGGACAAACCCAAGAACAATATGCTCTTCCACCAACTATAAAATATACAATTACAACTGTAACGGTTCCAATAATTAAATTTATTGGAATATGGTGGTTTGCAGCAAAAATTTGTAGTGCCATAAAAGGATCTGTTAAGTGAAATCCTAAAAATCTTGAACCAATTAAATCACCCTCAAGAATTTGTAAATCTACCCAATAAGATAAAATAAAAAGTAGATGCACAAAAATAACTGTTAGCCATCTATAAAATCTAATACCTAGCTTTTTTTTACCATCTTTAGTTGTAGTTATAAATGTATCAAAAAAACCTGTATCTTCGATTGTGGCTCTTGTATTATATTTATCCATAATATCCTCTATTTAAAATTAGATATCTCTTGTGCTAATTTTTCTAAATCTTCATTTGAAGTATTTGTTAGTAAACCTTTCATAAGTGAGTTTACAACTCTATCATTTTTATAATCATCAAGTTTAGCCATAATATAATCATAAGATTTTCCATTTATTGAAGGTGCAACTCTTGTTCCTTCACCTGATTTCCCGTGACAAGATGAACAGTGAGTAATATAATAGATACTTACTTCTCTATCAATTTTAGCTCCAGCTTGTTTTTTTAAATCTTCTAAAACTCTATCTTCTTCACTTAAAACAGGTTTTCCTACTTCTTGTTTCTCAACTTTTGGCTCATCAACAACAACTGGTTTTTTTGAACCCTCTTGTGAAATTAACATAAAAAATAGTGCAATAATAACTATTGCAATAATTAGTCCAACAATATTTTTTGCTTTCATTCTTTTTCCCTCATCTCTTTATTTAGATTTGCAATCTCTTTTGCTAACTCTCTAATCTCAGCTTCTGGCATTTGTGCAACTAAATCTTTCATTAAAACATTTACTTTTTCTTTTGTTTTATATGCATTTATTATGTCAAAAATTTCATCTTCATTTTTGTCTAAAAGTGAAGGTCCAATCACACCGTTTGCATAGTTATCATGACATGCTGAACACTTTTGCATATAGTTTTTGCTTAATCTTTGTGATAATATTCTTGCATTTAATTTTTCATAAGAGTTTTTAATTGAAATTAAAGCACCAAGCTCTTTTGTAAGTGGAGTTTCTTCTCCATCTGGAGAGATTTTTACAACTCTATTTCCATCTAAATCATATGTTACAAAAGGGTTATCTTTCTCTATTTTTGTCTCATTTGATGTAATTGTAATTTGTGGACTAATTTTTACAACCTCTTGTTTTACACTTACTGTTTCACTAGTTTTGTTTTTTACAGTTTTTTCATCTTTTTTGTCATCTTTTTTGTCATCACAGGCTGTAAAAGCTAAAACTAAAAGTGGTGCTAATAAAATTTTTTTCATGAATATATCTCCTTATATTTAACTCGTGGAATAATAACAATTGCAGCTTCATCTTTTGCTGGACAAAGCTCTTCACAAACTCCACAACCAACGCACTCATTTCTTACTTCTGGATACCATTTCCCAGTGCCATCTTGAACCATTGCAATTGCATTTTCTTTTGTTGGATATGGACATAAATCAGCACAAATTGTACAAGGTTTTCCAACATAGCTTTCTAAATCATCTAAAACTTTTTGTTCTCTTTCATTTTTATTTGAGTGTTTTAAAATATCTTTAATATCATCATATTCAACATTTTTTCCCATCAAAGCTAAACATTTATTTGGGTTTTTTAATACAGCTATTCCCATCTCTACTTGATGGGCTTCAGTTATATCGTGGTTTAATGAACCACTAGGACATGCCAAAATACAAGGAAATAGATCACATAAATAACAGGCTCTATTTCTTGCATCTAAATGTGGAGTTCCTATACTATTTCCACTTCCCATATCTAAAAGCGATAAAGAGTGATAAGGGCACACTTGTACACATTGACCACATTTTATACAAGTAGATAAAAACTCTTTTTCATCTAAAGCGCCAGGTGGTCTTAAAAGTGGAGTTTGTGCATTTAATTTAGGGGCAAGATAAGTTCCACCACCTAAAAGTGCACCAAAAAATATTGCTCCAGCACCAATTTTTACAAAATCTCTTCTACCATTTTGATTATTTTGCATTTTTCCACTCCATTAATGGTTTATTATCAACTGCTAAAAGTTCAGGTTCTGAAAATGGTATAAATTTAGCTAAAAAGTTTAGTAAATCCATAATAACTGAACCATAAAAAAACTTTACATTTGGATTATAAAGCCATAGTTTGTCTGCATAAACATAGTGTTTGTATGGAATATCTCCGTATCCATCACCATTTCTATCAAAGCCTTCGTAACTGTCCCAATAATTTCTTGACCACTCATTTTTTTCTAAGTTGTTTCTTGGTGAATCATTTACAACAGCTTCGATATTTCCTCTTAATATATTTTCATTAAATATGCTTCTTTCTCTTGAAACTTGAAATTGAACTCCACTTGAGTTATATAAAATATTGTTTCTTTCAAAAACATTTATAGTTCCAGGTTGATATGGACTTTGATCAATATATAAACCCCTTGAGTTATATATTAAGTTATTATCTAAAAGTGTGAAGTTTGATGTATCTTTCATTCCAATTCCAACTCCAAAAGGACCAATTGCATTTTTTACAGTGTTATTTTGAACAATTGAACCACTACTATACATAAAGAAAATTCCAACTGAGTTATACTCAAAAGTATTATTTCTAATAGTGTTTCTTCCAGCATACATAAAGTGTAAAGAGTATCTATTGTGGCTTCCATAATTGCCTTCAATAATATTCCCACTTGAGTACCAAAGAACAAAATCTCTTGATTTATAGATAGTGTTTGATACTACTTGATTGTCGTGTGAATACCACAATCTTATAGCATCACCTCTAACACCAAGTGGTAAATCTTTTGATGTTACAAAGTTATTTGTTATTTTAGATCTATTTACTTGCTCTAAATTTATACCAAATAGTGTATCTTCAACTCTATTATTATCTAAAGTTATATGATTTACATTTTTTGCTAAAATACCACTATCAATTTTCTCTACACTGTTTCCACTATTTTTTACTGTAAGATTTTTTAGAACAACATTTGAACTATTTATTGTAATAACACTTCCAGCTCCATCTCCAACAATGATTGCATTTTTATCAATACCATCAATTGTAAGTGGTTTATTTATTAGAATATTTCCTACATACTCACCAGCTTGAAGTGTAATCTTAGCACCATCAGGTGCTTGATTAATTGCTTCTTGAAGAGTTACAGCAAAAGAATAAGTTGCTAAAATAATAGTGAATAAAATCTTTTTCATAATTAACTATTTTTTTTCTCTTTATTTTTTGAAAACACTGCTAAAATACTTAAAACACTAACTATAATTAATAGATAAAAACCTGTGTGTGGATATGAATGAGTTGTAAATTGTGCAACTTTTCCATCTCCAAATACAGTTGGCATAAATGGTTTTATCTTAAATGCTCCCCAATCTTGCATATTATGACCATACCAATATAACCAACCAGCATAATCAATAATAAATGCGAATGGTAAAACAATAGGAACAATCATTAAAAGCCAAGAAGCTTTTCCATCATAGTATAAAAATCCAATCATCATAAGTGTAAGTGCCAAAAAGAAATAAGGAACTACGCTTCTTTCAAATTGTCCACCGTGTTCCATTGGATGCATTCCAATGTAGTGGTTTATTGTATTCATCTCTTCAACATCTCCACTATATCCATCAAAGTGGAAATATACAGGAATTCCATCAGGAAATGCCTCTTTTGGATAGTTTGGTGCTTCAAGTGAAACTCTCCACACAGGAATACTAGCAACTCCAATCTCTGCTCTTTTTTCTAACATCTTTTCAAAATCTCCAATAGCATCTTTTGGTGTATTTGGACTTACATATTGAAAAGAGTGATAAAAATCCCAAATTTTTGCTACATAAGAAGGAATATTTTGTGTGTCATGATTTTTTATTCTGTCCATAACACCGTTGAATCCAAGAACTGGAATTGTATAAGCAAATGTTATTATTAATAAAGCAACAATAGTAAAAATTTGATATTTTTTCATAAGTACAACCTTTTATTTTAAAATAATTAGTAAGAGAAAATCTCTTACTAATTTGCTAATTATTGTAAATCAGCGTTTTCATCAATCCATTTCATATATTCAATGATATTTTTAACCTCTTCAGGTTTCATATTTTGATTTGGCATTCTTAGATTAAATGTTTTAATCATAGCATCAATATATGGGTCATCATAGAATTTAGCTGGGTTTAGAATAAAGTCATATAGGAATTTTTCTCCATTTTCATGTCTTAATAAAGCCCCAGTTATATCTGGACCAGAACTTACTTGTCCTACAACGTGACAACCATTACATCCACCTCTTAAATAAGCTTCTTCTCCAAGTCTAGCTTTTTCACTCATTGGAGTTGCAAGCTCTTTAGCAAGTAGATTTTTTGCTC
>CANRCH010000068.1 GCA_947629065.1 uncultured Aliarcobacter sp. | reverse complement strand
TATAATACCCCAAAATGTCAAGACAATTTTTTCTAAATCTTTATTCCTTTAAACACCAGTTACCTTATGCTACATTTTCACTTTTTAAACTATAATTATTATCATTTATTTTCATACTATTAAAATATACTTCCATTGGTTTTTTATACTCTAAACTTTCATGAAATCTTTTATGATTATAAAAATTTATATAATCTTTTACATCATCTTTTAGAATTGATACTCTATCATACTCATTCAGATAAATTTTCTCAACTTTTGCACTTCTCCAAAATCTCTCTATACAAATATTATCAACACTTCTACCAGTACCATTCATAGAAATAGTTATACCATGTGCTTTTAGTTTATCTGTATGGATATAGCTTGTATATTGGCTACCTTGATCTGTATTAAATATTTCAGGCTTAGGATAAAGTGACAATGCTTCATTTAAAACACTCATAACTAAATCTGTATCCATAGTGTTTGATATTCTCCATGATAATACTGCTTTACTATACCAATCTATAACTGCAGCCATATAAACAAATCCTCCCTTGATACGAATATAACTAATATCTGTAGACCAAACTTGGTTTGCTCTTGTAATCTTTAAGCCTTTTAATTTGTATGAGTATATTGGATGCTCTTTATTCCCTTTAGTTGTATATGGTGCACGAACAGCCAATACAGCTTTTAATCCTAAATCTTTTCGATATTTGTGTACAGTATTTGCTGATACTGTAAAACCATCTTCTAATAGTTGTTTATGCACCTTTAAATAGCCATATATAGGTATCTCATTATAAATAGCTTGAATCTGATTTTTGATTATTATTTCATATTCATTGATTTTTGGATTATAATACAAACCACTTCTTGCAATACCTAATAACTCACTTTGTCTTGTTATAGAAATATCTCTTAGCTTGAACTCAACAATTGATTGTCTTCTTTTAGAGTCCAAGCTCTTTAACTTTCCCGACATCCAATTATTCTCCACTGTTAATTTACCAACTATTTTGGCATACTCATCATTTTTAGCTTTAAGCTTATCTATCTCTTCCTTATACTCTTTAACTGCCTTTGCTGGCTCCATAGCTACAACAGCATTTGCTAAAAATATATTTTTCCAGTTCTGAATATTTTTTGGAATAATATTATATTCACTCGCTATTTCATTAATAGTCTTTTCACCTTTTAAAACTTCCAATACTATTTTAGTTTTAAATTCTGCACTATATTGTGTCATTTTTCTACTCATATTTTACCCTTTGATTATATCTTCTAATTTTACTCTAAGAGAATATAAATTTAAAAATATTTGTTCAATTTTCTTGGGGTATTATATTATTTGAAAAATTACATAATGAATTTAGAGAACTAGAAATCAAAAAAAGATTAAACCCAAAAAGAGCTGCATTATTTTTATATTTAATTCATAATACACAAGGTGGAATGTTATCTTTTAATATGAATAATGAATCTAATACATTTACATTTTGTTATTGTCAAAACAAATTAAAACAAATACCTTTAATTATTAACAAAGTGGAGATATATAATAAAATCTTCAATTTAGGAAATATTAAATTTACTATCAAAAAATATGAAGCAGTTCTTAATAAAATAAAAAATGATTCTACTGCACTTGTTTTATTTGACCCTCCTTATGTTAATTATGAAGAGGTTTCTAGTTCTAAGGATTTTTTATCTTGTAAATATAACTATGGTATCAATGATTTTAATCACAGAGAACTTTTAAATAAAATTAAAGATGGTAAATATTCATTTATTTATTACAACAATCACAACCCTCACCTTGAGAATTTCGCAAGTAATGAAAATTATAACTATGTAAAAAAAGATGTAATTTACAAAAATGGAACTGTTGGAAAAAAATGTGTTGAAATTCTTATGTTCAAAAATAGAATTGAAGAAAAATTTAAGTCTATGAATATTTTTAAATTTAAAACAATTGAAATAAAAAAAGTTTCTTAAAAAATAAGAATGGAGATAAAATACAATGAATACTATATCAAATACAACAGAATATCTTGAACTAAAAGGTATGTTATCTGAATTAAAACGTATGATTAAAATGTTAATACCTCAGAAAGCAAGTGTTAGCTATTTATCTGAAACAACGGGTAAAAGTAGACAATCTATTAGACAATTTTTAATAAATAACTTTGAACCTGAAGTAGATTATTACATTGATGGTGGTAAAATGTACGCGTCACAAAAAGCAGCAATTACTATTTTGATAAGGAGTTCAAAATGAGTAATATTTTAATAAAAGGTGATGGGGTCTTTAAAATTAGAAATAATGTTATTTATGTGCACGGTTCTATTGATGGTAAGTTATATAGATTATCAACTGGTAAAAAAATTAGTCCTACTACAAAACAATGGATGAAAAAAATAAACCATTAGATGTTTTACATTCTATACTAGACAAAGAAAAAAACGTTATTGCAACAAATAACTTTGAACAGTTTAGCAATATGGTATTAGAACTTACAAGTTCAAGAAGACAAAAATCAAGTCAAGAAGAACTTGAAAGACTTTTTAGAAATAGAATTTTACCAACTTTTAAAAGATTTACACTACAAGATATTAAACCTCTTGATATTGTAAATCTATTAGAAAAACAAAAAAAAGAAGTATGTAACGATAGAATTAAAAGAATTAAAAATCTTTTAAATATTATATTTGATTACGCTTATGATAATGATTTAGTTGAAAAAAATCCTGTTCAATCAAGAAGTGTAAAATCAATAGATTTATCTTATGTTCCAAAAAATACACAAGCTTATACAACAGAGGAAATATCTCTTATTCTAAATAATGCAAAAGGTTGGTTCAAAATTTTTATGGAATTATCTTTTAAATTAGGACTTAGAACTGGTGAATGTATGGCTTTAAAATGGAGTGATTTTGATTTTGAAAAAGAAAAACTATCACTTAAAAGAAGTATTACAAAAGGTATCATTTCAGAACAAAATGAAAAGTCATTGAGTAATAAAAATCATTTTAGAAAAATTCAACTTTTTCCAGATTTAGTAAAACTACTAAAAAACTATTATGAAGTAAGACCATCAGATGAATGGCTTTTTATTAATAAAGATGGTAGATATTACAGAGAGTCAAAAACTATTGTAGATTATCATTTAAAACCACTACTAAAAGAAATAAATGTTGAATATAAAACATTATATGCAACAAGAAGGTCTTATGCATCAGTTATGAGTTTTGGTGGTGAAAATTTAGAAGATATTCAAAAAGTAATGGGACATTCAAAAGGTTCTAAAATTACTGAAAAACATTACATCGACCCAAGAATTTTAAAACTTGAACACGATAAACTGAATGCACAGAAACAACAAAATATTTTTAATATGATGGTTAAAACTGAAAGTGAGAATTTTCAACCAAAACTAGCATAATTCTACTGCACACATATTGCACAGTAGTAGTCAAAGTACCTATTTGATGGAGAAAATCTCCGTCTTGAGGTGGTAGTGGCAACAGCTGTAAGGGTTCAAGTCCCTTCAGCCGCACCATTTAAATAATCTCTTAAACTTTTTCTTGAAGCTTTATCAACTAAAGAAAAAACTAAATCAGTTTCATCTTTTAAAGATGTTTTTTTGTGCCCTTTTACTTTTATGAACTCTATGTTTAAACTCTTTATTTTTTCAAAAAACTTTTTATATAGTTCAGCATTATTTATTGATTTTCCAGTTTTTGAATAAAAATTATTTTTTTCTAATTTATCTTTTCTTTCGTTTAAAGATATTATATTTTGGCAATCTGTATAAACTTTTATCTGTAAATTTTGCTCTAGAATTCCATTTTTTAAAATCTCATCTAATGCCCAAAGAAAAGCTTGAAGTTCAGCTTTTGTGGAGCTTGTATTTGTAAACAATTTACTTTTAATACTATTTTTAAAAATTTCTAAATCTATATTTTCATAATATTTAACTAAATAAGAAGCAAAGGCTATTTTACTTTGTGGATTTACACTCGAATCCACAAATAGTTCCAAAGTTTTCATAAATAATCACTTTCCTAATAGCATATCAGCTTTTGTTTTGAGTGTTTTTTTATATAGTAAATCTTTTTCTCTTTGTGAAAAATCTTTTGCTGAGTGTTTTATATCATCCTTTTTTGGCTTATTTTTCTCTTTTTCTTCAAACTCATCATCTTTTTTAAATAGAGTTAAAATCAGATATATAGAAAAAGTAAGATTAAAAATAATTATAATCCACTTTAAAATAAGTGCAATTTCAAGATATTGTAAACGATTTTTTAGCTTTAAATACTCTACAATATCTGCATAAATAAAGTTTGAAAAAAGTGCAATTAATAAAAGTAAAACAATAATTATTGCCCTTTTTCTAAATTTAAATAAATAGTACCAAAAAAGTGCAGATTTCATCTGTTTAAACATAAGTTTGCCTTAAACAAAAAAGTTTATTCCAAGGGCAGCAAGTGCTACAACAAGGGATTTTGTTTTTAAATCATCAACTATTTTTCTCTCTTCATCTGCAATTATTATTTCCAAATCTTCATCACTAAAATCATCAAAAGTTTTGTGATTTTCAACCAATCTAGCTTTTGTAGCGATGATTGCTTTTTCTCTAATTTTTAGATTTATTTTATCTTTTAATTGATTACTTTTTATTTTTGGATAATCAAAAAGTTCTTTTGACTTTGATTTTACAATATCTTTTATACTCATTAAGTTTTCCTAAAAATTGTTATTTTTTATTCTAGCAAAAACTTATGAAATATATTCCCACCTTGAGTATTTTGAAGCTAGTTTTTTAAGATCTTCAAATCCTAAAACCTTAACAAAAACAAATCTTCCACTCTCTAAAAAAGCTTTAATTTTCATAAAAATTCCTTTTTAAATATTTATATAGATTTTATCTAAATTAAAATTATTATAGGCTTAAAATATATGCTTTTATATATTTTTAATATTTTAAAGATATACTTTTGAATATAAATGGAGAAGTATGGAAAAAATAGAGTTTAAAATAAAATTAAAAAAAGCGAGTCTAAACAAAAAATCATTTGCCCAAATTTTTGGCTTAAAGTATCAAAGCGTTAATTCATGGGGAAATAATGGAAGAACTATTCCATATTGGGTGGATTCTTGGCTTGAATTATATATTGAAAATCAAAAACATAAAGAGTTACAAAGAGTTATAAAAAACAGTGGAATTTGCAATAGTTTAGAGTCTTAAAAGCGACATTTGTGTATATTAATAAAAAATAATTAGGAATTTTTATGAAAGAATTTTTACAAAGGGCAAAAGATAGTAGTAGAGTTGTTGCTACACTTGATAGTGCGACAAAAAATCGTGTTTTAAACGAAATGGCAGATGCTTTAATAAAAAACAGTGAGTTTATAATTGATGAAAACATCAAAGATATGAAAGCTGCAAGATTAAATAATTTAAGTACAGCCATGCAAGATAGACTTTTTTTAGATGAAAAAAGAGTTCTTGATATGGCAAATGCAATTAAGCAAATTGCATCTCAAACAGAACCTGTTGGAAGAGTGCTTGATGGATGGCTTACAAAAGATAATCTTCATATACAAAAAGTATCAATTCCAATTGGAGTTATTGGAATAATTTATGAAAGCCGACCAAATGTTACAAGTGATACAGCGGCACTTTGTTTTAAAAGTGGAAATGTTTGTGTGTTAAAGGGTGGAAAAGAAGCTGAAAATTCAAATCAAGCTATTGCAAAAATATTAAGAGAAGTCCTAAAAAACAATGATTTACCAATAGAAGCTGTTTCACTTCTACCTGATAGTAGCCGTGAAGGTGTTGCAAAGCTAATAAAAGAGGATAAATTTGTGGACTTAATAGTTCCAAGAGGTGGTGAAGCACTTATTAGATTTATTAGTGAGAATTCAAGTATTCCTGTAATTAAACATGATAAAGGTGTTTGTCATACATATGTGGATGTTGATGCAGCTATTGGAAAAGTTGTTGATATTGTTGTAAATGCGAAGTGCCAAAGACCAAGTGCTTGTAATGCACTTGAAACGCTTTTAATTCACGAAAAAATATTGCCACATCTTTATGTAGCCTTAGATGAAGCACTTGAAATTAATAATACAAAGATTTTTGCTTGTGATGAGAGTATAAAACTATTTAAAAATGCACTTCCTCTTGAAGAGGATTTTTTTGATAATGAGTATTTAGAAAATACTTTAAATATAAAAGTAGTAAAAAATCTTGATGAAGCTATAAAACATATTCAAAAATATGGTTCAGGACACTCAGAAGCCATTTTAAGTGAAAACTATACATCTGTAAATAAGTTTTTAAATGAAGTTGATGCAGCTTGTGTTTATGCAAATGCAAGTACAAGATTTACAGATGGTGGGGAGTTTGGACTTGGTGCTGAAGTTGGAATCTCTACAAATAAGCTTCACTCAAGAGGTCCTATGGGAATAAATGATTTAACTACTTTTAAATACAAAATTTATGGTAGTGGACAAACTAGAAAATAGGATAAATATGAAAACAAGAGTTTTTTTAAGCTTTTTAAGTGTACTTTTTTTGCTATTTTTTTGGCAATATTTGGGCGAAAAAGCTGTTTATAAAGATGATTCAAACACTTTTTCAAAACTACAATGTGTATCTTATGCACCTTTTGGGAAAGATGAATCACCTTTTTTATTTGATAAAGGCTTAGTTCTAAAAGAAGAGAATATTAGAAAAGATTTAGAACTTCTTTCGCAATATACAAACTGTGTTAGAACATATTCAACTATTGGGCTTGAAAATGTTTACAGAGTTGCAAGTGATTTAAATCTTGAAGTTTTGATGGGAATTTGGATAAGTAAGGATGAAAAAGCTTCACAAGAAGAAGTTGATGAAGCTATAAGATTATCGCAAATTTATAAAAATATAAAAGCTGTGATTGTAGGAAATGAAGTTTTATTAAGAAAAGATGCAAGTCAAGCAAGATTAATAAATCATATAAAAGATGTAAAAGCTAAAGTTCCTTCGAATATAAAAGTAACTTATGCCGATGTTTGGGAGTTTTGGTTACAAAATAAAGTACTAAAAGATTACACTGATTTTGTGACAATCCATATTTTACCATATTGGGAAGATGACCCACAAAATATTGAAGACTCTATAAATCATGTAAAAAATGTTAGAATAGATGTAGAAAAAGAGCTTGATACACAAAATATTTTAATAGGTGAAACAGGATGGCCAAGTGAAGGAAGAGCCAGAGAAGATGCAGTAGCAAGTAAGATAAATCAAGCAAAATATGTAAGAGATTTTGTAAAACTAGCAAATGATAACTCTTGGCAATATAATATCATTGAAGCTTTTGATCAACCTTGGAAAAGAGTTAGTGAAGGTGCTGTTGGTGGATATTGGGGGCTTTTTGATGCCCAGAGACTTGATAAAAAAGTTTTTGCAGGAGATGTTTCAAACTTTCCAAACTATAAAACTTTGGCATTAATCTCATTTGTACTATTTTTTGCTTTTGTACTGAAATTAAAAAAAGTTTTAATTAGTAGAAAACAGATTGTTGAATTTTTAGCTTTTAATACAGTTTTTGCACTTTTAACTACTTTACAAATTGAGCAGTATTTAGTGATTTCAAGAAACTATTTAGAAGGAGTTTGGGCTGTTTTAATACTGCTACTTGTTTTATATTTTTATAATTTCACACTAGAGCAGATTTTAAGTACAAAAAAAGAGCTTGTTTCAAAGATTGCAATATATTTGGCAATATTTGCTTTTTTAATTTTATCTTCAAAACTAGCTTACAACGGAAGATATGAGAACTTTGAGATTTATGGATTTGTGCTAATTGTTATATCTTTACTATATTTACTTTTTGGAAAAACAAAAGAGTTGGAGTTTAATCTTTTTGATAAATTAATAGCCTTATATTTGTTTATTACATTGGTAGTTTTATTTGTAAGTGAAACATATTTAAATATTTTTTCAAATATTTGGATAGTTCTTGGGCTTTATTTTGTAGCAATTTTAAATGTAGGAGCAGGTAGCTTAAAAGATATAAAAAAATATATTTTACCTATAGTTTTGGCTTTAGTTTTTATTCTTTTATATAAATACACATTTATTATGAATAGTAGTTTTGAAATAACTTGTATAGAAAATGCTGGAATGCTTTGTGCTTTAAGGGATTTTACTTGGAAGAGTATATATTTTGGGCATTTAGGGTTTTTAGCTTTAATTTTTGCAATAGTTGCAAATTTTCTTAAATCAAAAGTAGTTTTATATCTTGCAATTGTGCTTTGTTTAGCTTCAATTTTACTTACAAATGTAGTTTTAGGACTATTTGCTTTAATTTTACTTATTTATAAAATTTCAGAAGAAAATGGAAGAAGTAGGGCTTAAAACTCCCCTTCTTCTTCAACATTTGAAATCATCTCATCCATTTGTTTTACTGGATATTTTGGAAGTCTGAATTTATCATCTTTTATATCAATATTAAAGTTTGCAATTTTTGCTTCAACAATTTTCATTCCACTTGAAGATTTGCTAATTTGTTTTAAAGCAACACCTTTATATGACCAAATTCTATCATCACCTAGTTGCCAAACTTCACAATCATAACCTAGAATTTTCTCAATTCCAACAAACTTTGCACCCATATTTGTAAGGTTCTCTTTGTTTAAAATAAGTCTGCTTGAACCCTCTTCATCGAAAGCTAGATTTGAAGAGAATATAACCTCATTTTCAAAATCAACTGTGTACATTTTAGAGTTTTCTATTTTTGTAACTACTCTTTCCTCTTCAATATCGTTAAAATATCTTTGCATCATTGTAGAATCACTTAACTCTAAAGTTCCAAAATCTTTGAAATAGAGTTTTGTTTTTCCTTTTGAGTAATCTTTACTTGCACTATCTTCAGCTACAATATTAAATTCAATAATTGCAGATTTCACATCATAAGCTTTTTCTTGTGCCAATAAAAAACTAGCACTTACAAAAAAACTAAGAATTACTTTTTTATACATACTATCTTCCTAAAAAATTTATGAGATTATACTAAATTAAAAGTAATTACAGCTTTTTATATAAATTATTTTTTCATATATTTATGATAAGATTAAATATGAATGCTAAAAACAACACTATTTATGAAACTATTTTTCCTTCTC
>CANRCH010000067.1 GCA_947629065.1 uncultured Aliarcobacter sp. | reverse complement strand
CTTGCTGTAAATATTTTGTATGCAATAAATGACTATGGAAGAGTTGTAAGAGATGCTTGTGAAGCAGGTGCTGATATTATAATAACTGGTGCTGGAATTCCTACAAATATGCCAGAATTTACAAAAGATTTCCCAGATGTTGCACTTGTTCCAATAGTTTCAAGTGCAAGAGCTTTGAAACTAATTTGTAAAAAATGGAAAAGATATAACAAAATTCCAGATGCAGTAATTGTTGAAGGACCTTTAAGTGGTGGACATCAAGGATTCAAATATGAAGACTGCTTTAAAGAAGAGTTTCAATTAGAAAATATTGTGCCACCTGTTATTGAAGAGGCAAAAGAGTGGGGAGATATACCAATAATTGCAGCTGGTGGGATTTGGGACAAAAACGATATTGATAAATTTTTAGCAATGGGATGTGTTGGTGTTCAAATGGCAACTAGGTTTATTGGAACTTTCGAGTGTGATGCTGATGTAAATTTCAAAAATGTACTTTTAAATGCAAAAGAGGAAGATATTGTTTTAATGAAATCTCCTGTTGGACTTCCAGCAAGGGGAGTTAAAACTCAACTACAATTTTCAATAGAAAATAAAACAGCACCAAAAGTTCAATGTATTTCAAACTGTGTTGCACCTTGTAATAGAGGAACTGAAGCAAAAATTGTTGGATACTGTATTGCCGATAGACTTGGGGCTGCATATAAAGGTGATGTAGAAACTGGACTATTTTTTACAGGTTCAAATGGTTATAAAATAGACAAAATAATTTCTGTAAAAGAGTTAATGAAAAAGCTTACTCAAGGAGAGTAAGATAAAAAAGCTTTTTCTAATTTTATTACTATCTTTTAATCTTCTTTTTTCAGCAACTATAGAAGAACAATATAGAGATGCGAAAATTGAATTTTTGAAATCATCTTTAAAAAAAGATGAAAATAAAAAAATAGAAGATTTAAAAAAAGTTATTGAATTAGGGAAAAAGCTAAAAAAAGATACAAGACCTGATGAAAAAAAGCTTGAAGTTATTCAAGCTAGAGTAAATAAAAATAATCAATCAACTCAAGCTAATACCTCTAAAAATCTATCTTCAAATACAAAAACAACTCAAGCCAAAGCTACCCAAAATCCAAATATAAAATATGCTATTGAGTCTGTAAGTACAAAAGGTAACTCAATTATAATTGATTTTAATGTTGATGTTTCGCAAAATGATATTAAATTTTTTAAACTAAATCCATCTCCACTTCATAGAAATGTATTTGATATAAAAGGTTATTTTAAAGATGCACTTGCAACAAAACTATCAATTAGTGGAGATGAGATAATAACTATTGGTCAAAACAAACCTGATACTTTAAGAATAGTAGTTTCAGGAAAAACTAGCCCAAATACTTCATATAGTGTTAGTAAAAGACAAATTATTATAAATGTTGAATCAAACAACATTGCATCAAAATCTACTTCTAGTAACAGTGGAAATATTGTAGAAATTGGAACAAAAAAAGTTTTAGTTGAAGAGAAAAAGATAGAACCTACTAAAACAGAAATAAAAAAAGCCATAGAACAACCTATAGAAAAAGCACAAAACATTACACCAAAACAAGAAGAAACAAAAATTATAACATCTTCAAATCAAGAAAATAAAATAGATTTAGATAATCAAATTAAATATATTGATTCAATAAATAATAAAATAATTGTAAGCTTCAATAAAGATTTTTCTCAAAAAGATTTGAAAAGAACTACTTCAAAAGAGGGGCAAAACTTTGTAAATAGTTTTGATATTAAAGGTATTTATAAATATACAATGCCTACAAAACTAGTTTTAGATGGTATTGATAGAGTTATACTTTATGAACAAAATGGTTTTACAAAAATAAAAATCGTAAATCAGAATAACTTTAAATCAAATGTTAGTTATGCGAATAAAGAACTAATTATTTCAACATCACTTGAAGAAAAGCCTGTAAATAACCAAAGCCAAAATATTGCAAGTACTATAACTAATAATAAAACTTCTTCAAAAAATAGAGTTATTGTTATTGATGCCGGACACGGTGGAGAAGATGCAGGTGCTGTTGGACCAAATAAAAGATATGAAAAAGTTGTAAACCTTGCAGTTACAAAATATCTTGAAGCTGTATTAAAACAAAGAGGTTATAAAGTTTTTTTAACTAGAACAAATGATAAATTTATAAAAGTTAATAATAGAACTATTTTAGCAAACCAAAAAAATGCTGATCTATTTATCTCTATTCACGCAAACTCTATTGTAAAAGAAAAAGCAAGTACTATGAGTGGAATCGAGACATTTTTCTTAAGTCCAGCAAGAAGTGAAAGAGCAAAAAGAGTTGCTGCTTTAGAAAACAAAAATGATATTAGAGAGATGAACGAAAGTTCAAAAAGTGTATTTTTAGAAAGCCTTAATAGACCTAGAATTACAGCATCTCATAAGTTTGCAATAGATGTACAAGCAGGAATGCTACAAGCTGCTAGAAGCAAATATAAAGATGTAAAAGATTCAGGTGTAAGAGAAGGACCTTTTTGGGTTTTAGTTGGTGCACAAATGCCTTCGATTCTGATAGAGCTAGGATATATTTCTCATCCTGAGGAGAGTAGAAGGCTTTATGAAAAAGAGTATCAACAACTTTTAGCAAATGGTATTGCTAACGGTATAGACTCTTATTTTGCAAAAAATCCTTAATATTTTTAATCAATCCTTGTTGTTTTGATTTTATTTTTGGAAGTTTATTAATAGAAAAGAATTTAACTTCACTATTTTCAAAAGATGAGTAGTTTGCTTTTAATACATCATTTTTAAAATATTTATCAAAGTTATCAATATTCTTAACATTTACAAGCCAAACCCCTATACTTTTTTCAAGGTTCAACTGTTCAAAATAGTCTTCAAACAAAACAGTTGGCACTAAAATAGAACTCTCTTCAAAGAACTCTCTTTTAGCACAATCATAAGCTGTTTCATCCCTTGATTTAACACCTTTTAGGCAACCCCATTTATCTTTGTTATCAAATGAAGAACATAAAAGAATCTTCACATCATTTTTATCTACATAATATGGAACTAATCCATAAGCTCTAACATTAAAAGCCATAGTTTATGCCTTGATTTTTGTAAAATATATATAAAAACTTGCTATAAACCAAATTAATAGTGGCAATAACATTGTAATTTCAGCAGCAACAATACTTGTACTTGATACTTTGAAAAGCATAAAAAACACTCCCCAAATAACTAATGTACCAAAAATAGTTAAAGATACAAATTTTCCCATCTCAAAAAATCTACTATTTAGTGATGAGTATGCATAAATTAAAAGAAGTATTGGTAATACAAAAAATGGAATAAATATTTGATTATAAATATTTGTTCTAATTTTTTGTGTATTAATCCCCTGCTCTTTTAATAAACTTAATGCTTCAATTGCATCAAAAAGTGAATACTCACTTTTACTTTCATATACATTATCCAATATTTTTGGTTTAAACCCTTCAAGCGTATTTAAAAACTTCTCATTTCTAATAATTAATTTTGAACTATCTTCATCAATATTTTCAGGTTTTTCTACTATTTTTGCATCTACAACATACCATTTATTATTTTGGAAATATGCTTTTTGTGCAACAATAGTTTCAAGAAGATTATCATCTTTTATTTTAAAAATATGAATATTCTCAGCTTTTTTCTCTATTGGCAAGAATTTTTCAAAATATACAAAATATTCATTATATTTCAAAAAAATATCACTTTTCATACTTGAGAAATACTCATCATCTAAGATTTTCTTTTTTTGTTCATATGAGTATGCCAAAGGCGTAGTTTGAAGTGCAATTAAAGATAGTATTAAAACTAAAGCACTTGCTATTATTGGATTTAAAATATCTTTTCTTTTAGCACCAAGCGCATTAAAAGCTACAAATTCATTATTTCTAATAAATATTACTATAGTTATTATCCAAGCAAAAACTATAGATAAAGGAAGTGCCAAAGTTAAAGTAAAAAAAGAGTTATATGCAATATATAGTAATTGTAAGTTTGCAGAATTGGGTATTGATTTAAAATTTTGTAGAAAATCCATTCCAACAAAAAATATCTCTAAAGAGATTAAAACTATAATAAAATTTTTTATATACTTTTGTAGTATATATTTTGTTAAAGTACTCATTTTTTACTTTTTTGTATATTTTGTTTTTGTAACTTCAAGACCATCGCTTAAAATCGTCTTTATAGCTTCAATTATATGTGGAATTAGCTCTTTTTCTAGAATTCCTAATTCAACTTTAGAAAAATCATTTAAAACATAGTTCACCACTTCATCTTTATCTTGTGGTTTTCCTATTCCAACTCTTACTCTTATATAATCTTTTCCCAAATGTGAATCAAGTGATCTAAGACCATTATGACCACCATGACCTCCACCTTTTTTAAATCTAATTGTTCCAAAAGGCAAATCTAAATCATCATGAATAACAATAATATTATCTAATTCTATTTTATAATACTCTTTTATATTAAAAACGGCAATTCCTGAATTATTCATATATGTTTTTGGTTTAGCAAAAAGATTGTAACCTGATTTTTCTAAAGTTGATTGAAAGTTTGTATTATTTATATTTGCAGTATTTAGGCTTTTAGTCATAGCATCTACGACTAAAAAACCTATATTGTGTCTAGTGTTTTGGTATTTTTCACCAATATTTCCAAGACCAACAATTAAATTCATATCTAATTATTTAGCCTTAATTATACCAACGATTGGAACTCTTGGGTCTAAGTAACAATCAACACCTTGTGGTAATGTTAAATCTCTTAAAAGGATATTATCACCTGTATCTAGTTCTGTAACATCTATTGTAATATCATTTGGTAGATTTTCAATAGCACATTTAACTGGAATTCTTCTTGTATGAAGCATTAAAAGACCTTTATTTTTAAGACCTTTTGCACTTCCAACAGTTTTTACTGGAATCATATAAGATGCTCTAACACCTTTTTGTGCAACCATTAAATCAACGTGTAATAAATCTGAAGTAATAGGATCTTTTTGATACTCTTTTACAACTACATTATAAACTTTACCATCAACTTTTACATCAAATGCAGTTGTAGTTTTGTTTTTTAGAAATCTAATATAGTCATTTCTTTTAAACGCAGCAGCAACATTCTCTATTCCTTTTCCATAGATATTTGCAATTAAATATCCATCTCTTCTTAGAGCTTTTACAGCTGGTTTTGTTATACTATCTCTTACGATACCCTCTAACATTTTAGTCCTTTGTTTTAATTTTAAATTTAGGACGGGATTATACAAAAGCTTTTCTACTTTTTTGCTTAAATAAATATATTTAAAAGTTTATCTTTTGTTAAATCATTTTTTGATAATATATAATCTTAAAAATTTCACAAATAATAAGGCAAAAATATGGTACTACTAGATGGAAAAGCATTATCAGCTAAAATAAAAGAAGAAGTAAAAGTTGAAGTTGAAGAGATTGTAAAAGAAAAAGAGATAACTCCAGGTCTTGCAGTTATTCTTGTTGGAAATGATGCAGCAAGTGCAACTTATGTAGCAAGTAAAGCAAAAGCTTGTAAAGATGCAGGAATTTACTCTGTTGTTCATGAAATGCCAGATAGTATAACGCAAGAAGAGTTACTTGAAACTATCTCTATGATGAATAAAAATCCAAAACTAGATGGAATCTTAGTACAACTTCCACTACCAAAACATATTGATACAACAACTGTTCTTGAAGCAATTGACCCACTAAAAGATGTTGATGGATTTCATGCATATAATGTAGGAAGAGTTGTTTCAAATTTAGATTCATTTATTCCTGCAACTCCATTTGGAGTAATAAGAATGTTTGAAGAACATAATATTGATGTAGTAGGAAAAGATGTTGTTGTTATTGGAAGCTCTGATATTGTTGGAAAACCTATGGCATCTTTGCTTATAAATAAAAAAGCAACAGTTACTGTTTGTAATAGTAGAACAAAAGATTTAAAATCTCATACACTAAGAGCAGATATTGTAATCATTGCTGTTGGAGTTCCACATCTACTAAAAGGGGATATGGTTAAAGATGGTGCCGTTGTAATTGATGTTGGAATAAATAGACTTGATACTGGAAAACTTGTAGGTGATGCAGATTTTGAAAATCTTAAAAACAAATGTTCACACCTAACTCCAGTTCCAGGTGGAGTTGGACCCATGACTATTGCAATGCTTTTAAAAAATACAATAAAAGCAGCAAAATTAAGAGATAAAAGAGAAGCTAAATAGATGTTAAAAAAACTATATAACTGGTCTTCATCTTGGACAGGAACTATAGTTATAGTTCTTGGAATTATATTTTTTATTGCACAAGCTTTTGTAATTCCTAGCGGAAGTATGAAAAATACACTTCTAGTTGGAGATATGCTTTTTGTAAAAAAATTCTCTTATGGAGTTCCAACTCCAACTATTCCTTGGCTTGAAGTAAAAGTTTTACCAGATTTTAAAGGAAATGGTCACTTAATAGATGGAGATCGTCCAAAAAGAGGTGATATTGTGGTATTTAGATACCCTCATAATCCTGATATTCACTATGTAAAAAGAGCAGTTGCAACAGGTGGTGATATTCTATTTTTACAAGATAAACAATTATATCTTCATCCAAAAGAGGGAAATGAATATATAGAGGCTCATTTCGAAAACTATGATAAAGTTGAAATAAATGGAAAACTTTATGTAGTAAATCCTTACTCAAAAGAGTTTAAAGGAATTCATACAGATCCAAGCGTTGAAAATGATGGATATAATCCAAGAGAACTATTTTTTATGCATCCAATACAAGTTCCAGAAGATGAAACATTTATGATGGGAGATAATAGAGACCACTCAAATGACTCAAGATTTTGGGGTAGTGTTCCTTATAAATATATAGTAGGAAAACCTTGGTTTATCTATTTTTCTTGGGATGAAAACTATAAAATCAGATGGGATAGAATGTTTAAAACTATAGATACAATAGAAAATAACACAAAAGAAGATATAGAATTAAATCATGAAAAAGGAATTTACTAAATGAAATACTATATAGCAAGTGACCATGCTGGAATAGATATAAAAGAGTTTATAAAAAATCTTTTAAAAGATAAAAATATAGAAGTGGAAGATTTAGGACCAAACAGTAAAGATAGAGTTGATTATCCAGATTTTGCACAAAAAGTTTGTATAAAAATAAAAGAGGAAAAAAATAGCTTTGGAATTCTAATTTGTGGTAGCGGAATTGGTATGAGTATGGCTGCTAATAAATTTGAAGGAATTAGAGCAGCACTATGCCACAATGAATATAGTGCAAAAATGGCAAGAGAGCATAATGATGCTAATGTTATTTGCTTAGGTGAAAGAGTAAGCGGCGAGGGCATGATTGAAGAGATTTTAAACTCTTGGTTAAATGCATCTTTTGAAGGTGGAAGACACACAAATAGAGTTGAAAAAATTAACGCTTTATCAAAATTTAGTTTTTGTAGAATTTAATATATAGATTTAGGAGAAAGTTATGGCTGATTGGCAAGTATATTTAATGATGACAGTAATTGTAGGTGCTATGCTTTTTGCAAATAAGCTTATGTATTTTACAGGGAAAAATGACAAAAAAGATGAAGAGAAAAATAGCAATGAAAAAAAGGATTCTTAATTGATAAATCCAAGAATCATTGATTATATCTTTTCAAGTGCTTCTATCCAAAGATGGAATGACTATCCACGAATGGTTGAGCTTGTAGAACTAGATAAACAAGCACACAAGTTTATAATTGCATATTTTATTGCAAAGCTTGAAGATGATATAAATTTCAATCATCTAATAGAAGCTGGAATTTTTGAATTTTTAAGACGAGTAGTTGTAACTGATATTAGACCTGATGTTTTTAGAAAAGCCTTACAAAAAAAATCAAAAGAGATAAACTCTTGGGTTGTTGAAAAGCTAAGAAGTTCACTTCAAGATATAGACGGTGGAAATTTTTTACAAAAATTTGAAGAGTATTTAAATGATTCAAATATGTATAAAAAAGAGAGATTTATCCTAAAAGCTGCATCTTATTTAGCAACAAGATGGGAGTTCTCTATTGTTTATCAAACAAGCCAATTTTTAAATGATATTGATGATGTAAAAAAACAAGTTGATGCAGAACTTGAGGATTATTATGAACTAATAGGGGTTCGAAAAATTGCACTAAATAAAAAACTAGCAAAAATTGTAGAACTTAGTGGAAGACTAAGATTTCAAAAACGATGGGCACAAACTCCAAGAATTCCTGAAACATCAGTTTTAGGACATATGCTAACAGTTGCAGTATTCTCATATTTTTATAGTCTAAATGTAAAAGCTTGTGATAAAAGATTACAAAACAACTTCTTTACAGCCCTATTTCACGATCTTCCAGAAGCATTAACAAGAGATATTATAAGTCCAGTTAAATATAGTGTAGATGAACTTTCAGATATTATTGCAGAATACGAAGTTGAAAAAATAGAAGATGATATTTTACCAAATATACCTCAAGACCTTCAAAAAGAGTTTTCATATATTTTAGGACTTTATGATGGTAGAAAAGAGGAATTTTCTAATAAAGCAAAAGTAGATGGAAAGATTGTAGAAGTTGATGATATAAACAAATATAATCTTGATAAATATGAAGCAATTGATGGAACTGCTCTAAAACAGTGCGATAAACTTTCAGCCTTTGTGGAAGCCTCTTTATCTATTTCTCATGGAATTAAATCAAAAGAACTAATTGGTGGGAAAAAAGAGATTTTAAAAAGTTTAAAAGAGATTAATGGAGTTGATTTTAAACAAATTGCAATAGAAATTGACAAAGAATTTGGAAGCAACGGACAAGTTCAAACTACTTTAGATTTTGATTAAATATTAATATTCAATCAAAATCTATTCTACTGAAATTTTTAGACTTTTTAAAATAAAGTAAATCAAATATAAAAGCTAAACTAACTAAAGTAAAACAAATACATAGACCAGACTTCCAAATAATATTAATAAGCTTGTATAATCAATGAGACCATTAAAACATAATTAATACAAGGATGCATTATAAAAGCTAGAATAGTATCTGCCAAATAATTAATAAAAAACAATTGTTAAATTTTATTAGTAAGTTCTAATAATAAATA
>CANRCH010000066.1 GCA_947629065.1 uncultured Aliarcobacter sp. | reverse complement strand
ACATTTTGATATATAAAAGTTACTCTTTTGTCATCTTTTGGAAGTTTTTCTAAGAGATTTTTATCAAAGATAAATATAGATAAAACTTCGTTTCCTATACTTTTTGCATCTGCTAAAATCGCACTATCTTCAACTCTTAAATCTCTTCTAAACCATAAAATCTGTTTCATTTAAAAGCCTTTAAATCACTTCTTAAAGCTAGACTAGATGGATATGGGTTTAGAAATTTTTGAGTTTTCAGATACTTTATATCAAACTTCTTTGTGTAGATATTAAAGATATTTATAATACTTATTAGTGGAATAGTTTTTGATTTAAACTCATTAATAGTGTTTAAAATATCTGCTTTTTCCTCTTTTCCTAAATGCTTTTTAAAATATCCAAAAATATGTAGTAAAATATTGTAGGTTTTATTTATAGTTGATTTTATGGCAATTGCTTTTAAAAACTCATCTTCATACTCTTTATAAATAGTTTCAATCTCTTTTTTCTCTTGATTTGCAACAATTTTTCCCAAAACCTTATATGAGTTTTGAGATTTTGAGTAGATTAAATATTTATAAGATGTGTGAAAATCTACAAGATTTGATAGTTTTTTCTCATTTTTAAGCATTTTATTTAAATCATTATAGGAGTAAACTTGCATTAAAAAGTTCTCTTTTAGCCAAGCATCATTTAATCTACCTTCCTCTTCCATAGGAAGATAGGGCATTTTCTCTTTTAGTTTTCTTGCAAAAACTCCAACACCATTTTTTACTGAAGGGGCATTTAAAGGCTGGTAAACTTTTACTCTTTCCATCCCACAAGATGGAGATGAAGATTTTAAAATAAAACCAGAAAGATTGTCATTTAAAGCTTTATTTGCCATCATTTCACAAATATCCTCTAAAGCATCACTTACATCAATTGGCTCTTTTGTAGATGTAAATATTTTAACTTTATCATCTACTAAAACTTGCCTAACTGCAACTCTTGGAGAGTTCCAAATAGCATTTTCAGGACAATATGAAAGAAAAGAAAAATGCTCTTTTAAACTAGTTGATACAAAATCATCTTTTGCACCATGACCATCATATCTGCACATATTTCCTAATAAACAAGATGAAACACCTAAAATCATATAAAGCCTTTTTATTTATATCTTATATGAAAAAGAGGTTTGTTTGTAGGGTTATTTTATAGCTTCATATTTTATAAATTAATCTTTTAAAAGTGCAATTGTAAAAATAGCACCTTCATTTTTATTTTCTACTTTTAGTTTACCTTTCATATTTTTTTCAATAATAATTTTTGACATATAAAGCCCAATTCCTGTTCCATTACTAGCTTTTGTAGTAAAATAAGGTTCAAAAATTTTGTAAATAGGTTTTGCTAAAATCCCTTTTGCATTATCTTCTATATGTAAAAATAGATATTCACTGTTTTCATTTGAGTAGATTTTAATAAGTGGATTTTCTATATTTTTCTCTACTAAAATATCTTTTGCATTTGTTAAAATATTTAAAATAACTTGTTGAAACTCATTTAAATAAGAGTTTAGAAATATTTTATTATCTATATTTATATCAACTTTTATGTGATTTGAAGAAAAAGCACTTGAAAGAATATTTACAACACTATTTATTGAAGCTTCCAAATTGAAATTCTCTTTATCTTTTTTTGGAATAAAGAAGTTTCTAAAATCATCAATTGTGTTTGACATATACTCTATTACTTTTGTGGCTTCAGAAGATTTTTTATCCATTAAATCTTTGTCTAAAGCGTTGAAGTCATATTTTAATTTTATAAACATAAGTATTGAAGATAGTTCTGAAAGTGGTTGTCTCCACTGGTGGGCTATATTTGAAATCATCTCTCCAAGTGAGATAAATTTTGATTTTTGTATTAAAATCTCTTCATTTTCTCTACTTTTTTCTATCTCTTTTCTTATTTTCTCTTCTAAACCTTGATTTAATAGTTCTAACTCTTTTGAGTATTTTTTTACTTTCTCTTCATATTTTTGTAAAATTTCATCAATTTTATGAGAAATTATAATTGATACAAAAATAGCAATTGCTAAAAATAGAATAAATAAAACTAAGTTTTGATAAATCTGTTTTTTGATTTTCTCTTCAAGTTGAAGTTTTTTTACAGCAATTTTTCCTTCAATATCATCTGTATAAATTCCAAGTGCAATTACCCAGTTAAAAGGTTCATAATATTTAAAATAAGATAGCTTGTATTGAATCTCTTTTTCATCTGGTTTTTTATATGAGTATCTTGTATACGATTCGCCAGATTTATTAATATCTATCATAAACTCTTCTCTAAACTTTTTCCCCTCAAAATCTTTTTCATTTGTTGAGATTAGTTTACCTCTTAAATCAGGTCTATTCGGATTTACAACCATTAAAGCAAAATCATCTCCACCTTGCATATTTAGGATTTCATAAGCGAAAAAATAGTTACTTTTTTTTGTTTCAAAATTAATGTTATTTAAAAGCCTTATAGCATCTTCTTTCGTTCTTTCAAGATTATTATCACTTTTTGCAACCACATAATTCATAATATCCAAAACAGTATTTATCTCTTTTTTTAATGCTTTTTTCTCTTCATTATAATACTCTTCAACGAAAGTTTTCATCTCTTCATCAAAGTTATCATAAGTGTTTTGTATATAAAAATAACTTATTGCAAAAATCATAGATGACATAATTATTATAAAAGTATAAATAATCGTTTTTGATAAATTTTCTTCAATTCTATATTTCAAAATAAACCTTTAATTAGAAAACTATTGCTATGATAACATATCTTTCATAATGGAATTTTGTAAAATGAATGAAGAATTTTTAAAAAAACTTTTGGCATATACTGTTTTATATGTAGAAGATGAAGATGGAATTAGAAGCAATATTGAAGAGATTCTAAAGCACTTTTTTAAAGAAGTTTATAGCACAAATAGTGCAAAAAAAGCTTATGATTTGTACCTTGAAAAAAGACCTGATTTAATTATTACAGATATACAAATGCAAGAAGCTACAGGAATTGATTTAATCAAAAAAATAAGACTCACAGACTCTAAAACAAGAGTTATAATAACTTCTGCACATACAGATTTAAACTATTTACTAAGTGCAACTGAACTATATTTGGTAAAATATATTGTAAAACCAATCACAAATGATAATCTAACAGTAGCTTTAAAAAATTTTGTAAAATCTTATGATGAGAATAAAATCTATAATTTGGGTGATAATTGGATTTTTGATTGTACTAAATCGTTAGTTTCAAACTTAAATGAGGATTTTATTCTAACAAAAAAAGAGTTAGATTTTATGAAATTATTACTATCAAAAAATAGAGTAATAACATATATTGAACTTGAAAATATTTTAATGGATGATAATTTACCAATAACTTCAAATGCAATAAGACTTTTTATTAAAAACTTAAGAAAAAAACTTCCAGAAAATTATATAAAAAATATGCAAGGTGTTGGATACTATAAAAATATTTAAATTTTTATACTATTTTTATAGTTTCGTTTCACAACCATTTGCTATTTTTTCAAGCTCTTTTCTAAGTTCTTCAAGCCTTTTTGTTGAGTTTATTAGATGCTCTTGTGATTCAATTGCGATATCTTCACTTCTATTTAAATAATCAGAAATCTCTTGAGAATTTTTAAGTTCATCAATTATTAAATCAAATTCACCTGCCAAATTTTCAAGTTTGTTTGAAGCATTTTTCGATTGAATTATTGCATTTGTTGAGTCTTCCATTGCAAGATTTATTTTTTTAATAAAATTATTTAAACTATTTGCAGCATCTTCAATCTCACTTTCAGCTTGGATATTTATTGGTTTTAAGGGAGAGTTTATATCTTGAGACATCAGTTTTTTTGTCTCTTCAAGAAATTTTAAAGCATTTTTTTCCATTTTTTTAACTTCTAAAAGAGAAAATAGAATTAAAACTAAGATTAAAAAAGCAAAAAGATATTGAATATTTTTTATATTTTGAATTTTTTCTTCACTAAAATCTGTATATAAATAGACCAAAATATCTATCTCATTTAAAAGATTTGTATTTGATGTAAATATATTATCTACGACTAAATCAAGCTCTTTTGAGTTTTTGTTGTGTTGTATTAAATCTTTAAAAGCTAATATATTTTTATGAAAACCTTTCCATAAAATCTCAACTTTCATAAGCTGATTTGCTATTTCACTATTTGGTGCAACTTTTATTTTAGAAAAACTATTTCCATTTTTTAAAGTATTTAGATTATAGATAAACTCATTTATACTACTATCAAGCTCATTAATACTGCTTGTTTTATGTTGGTTTATATAGAAAATGTTTTTTGCTATATTTTGACTTAACATTCTTTGTTTTCCAGCAATATTTATAATTAAACCATCTTTCTCATTTTTATCATTTAGAAATATTGTTGTCGCAACAATACTTATCATTAAAATAAAAAATAGCGTTCCAATAAGCCTAATTTTAGTACTTATATTATTTGCTTTCATCCTCCAACTCCTTTGAAGATATTACTTAATTTTATCTCATCTTTTATTATTATTTCGCTTTGATTATAATCAATAATTCCATCTCTACTTAGTTTTTTTAGTACTCTTGAAAGTGTTTCTGGTTGAATATGCAACATAAAGCTAACTTCTTGCCTTTTTAAAGAGTTAAACATTTTTAAATCATCATATAACATAAAAGCAACTTTTGCAGTTGCATCAAAAACTAATTCTCTATTTACTAAACATTGAAGTTGATGAGTTTTATGTAAAAGCTCTTGCATAAGCTCTTTTACAAGTAAATTATTATCTAAAAAATGCTCTTGAAATTTTTCAAAATCTATTGATAAAACAGTAGAATCTTCTATAAAAGATGCATTTGAAAAACATATAATCTCATTTTCATAAATAGAATTCAACTCACTTATCATAGAGTTTTCATAGATATGATATAAGAAAATCTCATTTTCAAACTTATCAAATTTATAAATTTTTATTAAACCTTTTACTAAAAAAAGAAGTCTATTGTTTTTTTCGCTTTCATAAAAAAGTATTGAATCTTTTTTGTATTTTGATATTGAAGAGAAATCTAATAATTTGTCTAATTCATCTTTTTTTAAATTGTTAAAAAAATTAATACTTTTAATACTCTCATATAAAGTCATTTAATGCCCTGAAATGTTTTATTTAAGCTAGTATATATTAAGCTTGTAAAAATATAAGTTAAACAGGTTAATTAAGGAAAATAATGAATTTTAAAGTTTTTTTAAAAGCGGTTGGAACAGGACCAAAAGGTAATAGAGATTTAAGCAAAGATGAAGTTTTTGAAGCAATTAAACAGATTTTAAACAGAAGTGTAACAGATGCACAAATTGGTGCATTTTTAATAGCTTGGAGAGTTAAACTTGAGACAGTTGAGGAGTTTAAAGGTGCTATTGAAGCTCTAAAAACATTTATAAGAACAATAAAAGTGCCTGACTCAATGCTTCTTGGATACAATAGTGATGGAAGAGATACAAATCCATATCTGTTTCCACTATATGAAAATATTTTAGAAGATTTTTATAAAAATAACGAAGAAATAAGAAAATTAAACCTTATTGTTAGTGGTGATTTTTTACAACCAACAAAAAATGGTTTTGGAACAAAAGATATATTTACAAAATTTGACGAGGGTCAATATTTACACTATTTTGATAGAGTAGAATATTTAAAAGAGTTAAGTGATTTAACTTCTTTAAGACATGAGTTTGGATTAAGAACAGCATTTAACACAGTTGAAAAACTATTAAATCCAAGTTTAAGTGAATATGGATTAGCTGGGGCTTTTCATAAACCTTATGTTTCAAAATATATTGATATGTTTGAAGATGATTTTAAAGATATCACTATTATTCGTGGAAATGAGGGAGATATTGAAATATTTAAAGACTCTAAATTTTGGCAAAAAAGAGATAATGAAATAGTTGAAACAGAGTTTTTCTTAAAAGATTATGGAGTAAAAACTCTTAGTTTTGAAACTATTAGTTTAGAAGAGAATTTAAATATATTGAAAAATCCAAGCAGTGATATTATGAATCTTGCAAAGTTTAATGTGGCTTTACTTTTACTATTCTCAAATAGAGTAAAAAGTTTAGATGAAGCTTGGCAGAGATTAAATTAAAAATTTTAAAGGAATTAGATGTTAATTGATGGTTTTGGAAGAAAGCATGACTATTTAAGAGTTTCTGTAACTGAAAGATGCAATTTTAGATGTCAATATTGTATGCCTGAAAAGCCATTTTCTTGGGTTCCAAAAGAGAATTTACTATCTTATGAAGATATGTTTAAATTTATAAAAGTTGCTATTGATGAAGGTGTAAAAAAAGTAAGAATAACAGGTGGTGAACCACTTTTAAGAGAAGATTTAGATAAATTTATAAATATGATTTATAGCTATAAAAATGATATAGATTTAGCTTTAACAACAAATGGTTTTTTACTTCCAAATATTGCAAAAGATTTAAAAGAAGCAGGACTTAAAAGAATAAATATCTCACTTGATACACTAAATCGTGATAGAGCAAAACAAATAGCACAAAAAGATGTTTTAGAAACAGTTCTAAAAGGAATAGAAGAAGCCAAAAAAGTAGGGCTTAAAATCAAAATAAATTGTGTTCCTTTAAAAGGAATAAACGATATTGATATGATTGATGTTATTGAGTATGGTAAAAAAGAAGGCTTTAGCGTAAGATTTATTGAGTTTATGGAGAATAATCACGCAAGAAAAAGTGCAAGTGGATTAACTTCAGATGAGATGCTTGAAGTTATTGGTAAAAAGTATAAAAATTTAGTAAAAGTTCCAAGAGATACAAGTTCTCCTGCACAATATTATAGACTTGAAGATGGATATGAATTTGGAATAATTGAACCACATAAAGATGATTTTTGTAAATCTTGTAATCGTCTTAGATTAACAGCTGAAGGGTATTTAATCCCTTGTTTGTATTTTGAAGATGCAATGAGTATAAAAGATGCAGTTCAAAATAATAGAATAGATGAAGCAGTAAAGATTTTAAGAAAAGTGTTACAAAATAAACCAGAAAAAAATAGATGGTCAAGTAGTGATAATGAAGTTTCAACTAGAGCCTTTTATGAAACAGGTGGTTAAGTAAAATAAAAGCAAAATTTCACTATTATTCGCAACTATTTTTTAAATAGAATAAATTTACATATACCTATTAGGAGGTCAAAATGGCTTTAGATCAGGACTTAAAAGCAAGTATTATAGCAAAACACGCAAGAAAAGATGGTGACACAGGTTCAGCTGAGGTTCAAATCGCACTATTAAGTGAACAAATTAAAGTATTAACAGAACACTTAAAACAATTCAAACAAGATCACTCATCAAGATTAGGTCTTTTAAAAATGGTTGGAAAAAGAAAAAAATTATTAGCATATTTAAGAAGAACAGATTATGCTAGATTTACAGCAATTGTTGAAAATTTAGGAATCAGAGCTAAATAATTTTAGTTTATAGATTTATGAAAAGGGAGTTGTTTTACAACTCCCTTTTTTTATGCCAACATCTTATATTAATCAATCTTTTTGTAGAATATAACAAAATTAAAATTGAAAGTTTAAAATATGTTATTAACAAAAAAGAGTGAATACGCTTTATTATCCCTAATATCAATCGCAAAACATAGCGATCCTGTAAATGTAGATGTTTTATCAAAAGAGATAAATATCTCAAAATCATTTTTAGCAAAAATTATGCAAAATCTTGCAAAAGCAGAACTTGTAGTATCTCATAGAGGTGTAAATGGTGGTTTTGTATTAAATAAAAATATAGAAGATATTACAATTTTAGAGATTGTAATTGCAGCTGAAGAGAGAAATCCAATGGTTTTTGAGTGTTCAAACTCTGTTGAAGCTTGTCCAAATAACAAAGCAGAGCTTTGTGGAATTTGGCCCCTTTTAAATAATCTTCAAACAAAAGTAAATGACTTTTTAGCACATCTAACACTGAAAGATATTGCATAATGAGAGTTTTTCATATTTCTCACACAGATTTAGATGGATATAGTTGTCAGCTTTTAACAAGTGAAGTCTTTCCTAATATTGTTTTTTATAATGCAAATTATGGTTTAGAAGTAAAATTATCTATTGAAAAAGTATTAAATGATATACAAGAGTTTAAAAATGAAGAGATTTTAATCTTAATAAGTGATTTGAATTTAACACCACAAGAGGCTTTGGATTTAGATAAAAATATAGCTAGTTTAAATAGTGATGGGTTTAATATAATTCTTCAACTTTTAGATCATCACATAACTGGTAAAAAAAGTGCTGAAGCCTTTTCTTGGTACTTTCTAGATGATAAAAGATCAGCAACAAGAATTGTATATGATTATTTAATAGAAAAATATAGTGCAAATATTACACACTATGAAAAGCTTGTAAATGCTGTAAATGCTGTTGATATTTGGCTTGAGCATGAGAAGAAAAACTTTGAGTTTGGAAAGGTTTTAATGAGTATGATAATAAAAGTAAGAGAAGTAAACTCAATACTTTTTGCTTCATTAAATAGAGATTTCAAGCTACATTTACTAAAAAAAGCTATAGATTATTTAGATTTAGAAAACGGAAATATTAAGCTTGATAATGATGTACATTTTTTAAAAAAAGAGTTTTTAAAACTAGATGAAAACGATGATACAATAGATAATTTAAGTGCTAAATATTTGGTTAAATCACTTGAAGATATAAAAGAGGATTTAACAATTACATATAAAGGTCAAAAAGGACTTTTAACTTACTGTTTAGGAAGTATTTCAATCCCTGCAAATACATTTTTAAAAGCAAATAGTGATTATGATTTCTTTTTAGATGTAAATAAAAAAGGAAATATATCTTTAAGAGCTGCTGGAAAACTTGATGTTTCACTTTTAGCTTCAAAGCTTGGAAATGGTGGTGGACATGTAAATGCAAGTGGAGGAAGAATTGAAGATTTTAAAGAGAGTATTGATTATAACTTGGTTAAAATCTTTATACAAGAAAAACTAGATATTTTAGATTAAGGAGAATAATATGGAGTGCGAATTTCCAACGGTAAACTCAAACAAAGATGAGATAAAAGCTATTTTTGAAGATACAAAAACAATTGCTATTGTTGGGCTTTCTCCTGATAAGGAAAAAGCATCATATAGAGTTGCAGAGTATTTAAAAAATGCAGGTTTTAAAATAGTACCTATTTATCCAAAAGAGGATGAGATTTTGGGTGAAAAAGTTTATAGATCTTTGTCTGAAATCCCATTTGATATTGATATGGTAGAT
>CANRCH010000065.1 GCA_947629065.1 uncultured Aliarcobacter sp. | reverse complement strand
CAAACAATAAATGAAATAGCAAACGCAAGTAAAGAACAAGAAGCTGGAATTACTCAAATAAATGATGCAGTAACAGGTCTTGATCAACAAACACAGAAAAATGCAAGTATCGCTGCTGATACAAGAGAAATAGCTCTAAAAGCAGATGAAATAGCAAAAGAGATAGTAAGAGATGCAAGTAGTAAAGAGTTTGTTGGAAAAAATGATATTAGATTAAATGAAAGTGTATCTAAAACAACAAAACCAAATAGTACAAAAGTTGTTCATAATACAAGACCTCAAACAAATACACAAATCAAAAAAGAGATAAAATCAAATGTAGATGAAGATGAGTGGGAGTCATTTTAAAATAGAGAGTTTAACTCTCTATTTTATATTTGATAATCTATATTTTTATCTTTTTTACTCTCTTCTTCCCATTCAAAAATAAAACACATTGCTAGAATATTTTTTCTATGTAAAATTTTTGCAGTTATAAAACCAGATATAAAAATAGAGATAATTGCTAAAAATGATGAGAAAACTAAAGTAGAAACTCCACTTAATCCTTGCCCAACTGTACATCCAATAGCCATAATTCCACCAACACCCATTAAAGCTCCGCCAATCATATTGTATTTTACTTTTTTAATACCAAGATTTGCAGTACATCCAAAACTATATTTTTTGTTAAAAAGTGTTGAAATATAAGTTCCAAGAAGAACTCCAATAACCATACAAACCCCAAAGCTAAACTCATTTACTTCATAATATGTAAAAAGTTCTAAAGTTTTTGCACTTGGATATACAAAGCTAATTCCTTGAATTGCAATCTCATTATCAAAACTATCAGCTCCAATATATCCTGTTACAAACCACGCAATACCAACAAGAAGCCCAATAATAGCACCATCAATTAAAGAGAAAACTCTTTTTATTTTTTTAGTGAATAGTGCTAAAAGTACGATTAAAATTGCCAAAATGAAGTATATATTAAAAACAAAGTTCTCTAAATATGAAGAGATATTTATTAAAGTTTCATTATTTATAAAAGGACTTACAATACTATATAAAGCACCTTTTGTTGTAGCATAAGCAAAAATTGCAATAAAAACCAAAGTTACCAAAGCATTTGAGTCACCTTGTGCAAATTTTACTAAACTTCTACTACTACAACCATCTGCAATCATCATTCCAGCACCAAATAAAGCACCTCCAACAATTATTGCAAAGTAGTTTATATCACTTTTAAAATATGCACTTTGTGTTAAATCTAAATCATAAAAATATGAAATAACTTGTGTAGAAATAATAGCAACAATCATAGCCATCACAACACCTGCAGCTCTTTTTGTAGCTTTTATTTGAATATAATCTTTTATACTTCCACTAAAGCAGAACTGTTTTTGCTGTGCTACAAATCCAAAAACCAATCCAATAATTAAACCTAAAATATTTACTAATAAGAAAGTGTCAATATCTAAATCAAACATTAAAAATCATCCTCATTTTCATATTCCATATCTTCTAAATCAAGTAAGATATTATTTGCTTCATCTTCACTCATTGCATTTTTATCTATTTGAGCTAGTGCTTCACTATAAAAAACCTTTACATCTTTCATATATTCAAGTTCAAATAGTAGATTTTTATTATTTTTATCTTTGTCTAGAAGCTTTGAAATTGCATCAATTTCCTCTTCAACTTCAGGTAAAACACTACTTCTTAGTAGTTCTTCAAGTTCTTTAATTTTACTCATAGTAAACCTTTTTTTCTATTTTAAGAAATTATATATAAGTTTGCTTATAAAGTGTAAATAAATCAAAATTTAAAATAAATCTTTAAATATAGTGTAACTAAAAGGCTTTTTTATTAATCTTTAGATAGACTTTAAACATTAAAATTTAAAAAAATTTGGAATATATTTTGAAAATAGAGACAAAAATACATAAGTTTAATGAACCTTTATATCTTGAAAGTGGAAGACTACTTGAAGAGTTTGAGATAGTTTATGAAACTTATGGAGAATTAAACGAAGATAAATCAAATGTTATTGTTATTTGTCATGCACTTTCAGGTAGTCATCATGCAGCAGGAAGATATGAAAATGAAGCAAAAGCAGGGTGGTGGGATAAGTTTATAGGAGATGGCAAAGCTATTGATACAAAGAAATATTTTGTTATTTGTTCAAATAATATTGGTAGTTCTTATGGATCAACAAGCCCACTTAGCATAAATCCTAGCACAAAAACAGAGTATAGATTAAAATTTCCAGTTCTTACAATTTCAGATATTGTAAATGCACAAATGAAACTATATAAAGTTTTGGGAATAGAAAATGCAATTGCAGTTGTTGGTGGAAGCATGGGTGGAATGCAGACTCTTTGTTATAGTATTGAACATCCAAAATTTGCAAAACACTATATAGCACTTGCATGTACAGCATATACAAGACCTTGGGTAATTGCACTAAATAAAGTAGCAATTGAGGCAATTAGACACGATCCAAATTTCAAAAATGGTTACTATTTAAAAGATGATTTAAAAGCTAGTGGGCTTGTTGGACTTGCTGTTGGAAGAATGACAGGTTTAATTGCATATTTAAGTCCACAACTTTTTGATAAGAAATTTGGTAGAGATTATGTAGATACAGATGGGCTTTATGAACTTTTTGGAAGATTTGAGATTGAAAAATATTTAGAATACAATTCATATAGTTTCCCAAAATTCTTTGATCCATTATCATATTTATATATTTGTAAAACTTTAAATATTTTTGATGCAGGAAGAAATAAAGATAAACTTGAAGATAGTTTTCTAAAAATAGAGGGAAATCTTCACTTAATAGCTTTTGCAGATGATATGCTATTTTTTCCAAATGAGATGGAAGAGATAAGAGATATCATGATAAAAATAGGGAAAAGTGAACAAATCAGCTATAAATTAGTAGATAGTTCAAGTGGACATGACTCATTTTTGGTTGAAGTTGAGAAGTTTGAAGAACATGTAAGAGATATATTAAAGGATTAAAATGCAAGAAGAGATAAAAAATAACGAAATAGGATTTGAAGAGAGATTAACAAAAGCAAAAGAGATTTTAGAGAAACTTTCAAAATCTGAAATCACTTTAAATGACTCAATGAAACTTTATAATGAAGGAATAAAAGAACTTGAATCGGCACAAAAACTACTAGAAGATGCAAAAATTAAATTTACTACAATAAATAAAGATTAAATAATAATCTTTCTACTACCACAATATTAAGCAAGTTTTGGATAAAATCTCCTAATTTTTAAATATTTAAATGAGGAAATTTTATGCCAAAACGAGAAGATATTAAATCAATTTTACTTATAGGTTCAGGACCAATTGTTATAGGACAAGCGTGTGAGTTTGACTATTCAGGAACACAAGCTACTAAAACTTTAAAAGATTTAGGTTATAGAGTTGTACTAATTAACTCAAATCCAGCAACTATTATGACAGATCCAGAGTTTGCTGATAAAACTTATATAGAACCAATTACAGAAGATGTTGTTTTAGATATTATAAAAAAAGAGAATATTGATGCAATTTTACCAACAATGGGTGGACAAACAGCACTAAATGTGGCAACTTCAATGTATGAAAAAGGGCTTTTAGAGGGCATAAAATTCTTAGGAGTACATCCAGAAGCTATTAAAAAAGGTGAAGATAGACACCTTTTTAATGAAGCTATGAGAAAAATAGGACTTGATTTACCAAAAAGTGCAAACGCATATAATCTTGAAGATGCAGTAAAAATCGTAAAAGAACTAGGATTCCCTGTAATTTCTAGGGCTTCATTTACACTTGCAGGTGGAGGAAGTGGAGTTGCTTATAATATGGAAGAGTTCAAAGCTTTAGCACAAGCTGGAATTGAAGCATCTCCAATAAATGAGATTGAAATTATGGAATCAATGCTTGGATGGAAAGAGTACGAAATGGAGGTTATAAGAGATACAAAAGATAACTGCATAATCGTATGTTCTATTGAAAACCTTGACCCAATGGGAGTTCACACAGGTGATAGTATAACAGTTGCACCTGCATTAACTCTAACAGATAAAGAGTATGCAAGAATGAGAGATGCATCTTTTGCTATTCTTAGAGAAGTTGGAGTAAATAGTGGAGGATCAAATGTTCAGTTCTCTATTTGTCCAAAAACTGGAAGAATGATTGTAATTGAGATGAACCCAAGAGTAAGTAGAAGTTCAGCACTTGCATCAAAAGCAACAGGTTATCCAATTGCAAAAGTTTCTACGCTTTTAGCTGTTGGATTTACTTTAGATGAGATTATAAATGATATGACAGGAACAAAAGCTTGTTTTGAACCTGCAATTGATTATATAGTTACAAAAATTCCAAGATTTACTTTTGAAAAATTCCCTAAAGCAAACTCAACTTTAACAACATCTATGAAAAGTGTTGGTGAAGTTATGGCTATTGGAAGAACATTTAACGAAAGTTTACAAAAAGCACTTTGTTCACTTGAAACTGGGCTTTGTGGATTTGATAGTGTAAGTAGTGATTTAGAACTAATCAAAAAAGAGATTAGAAGACCAAACGATAAAAGAATTTTATACTTAATGGATGGTTTAAGACAAGGGCTTACAAATGAAGATATATTTGAACTTTCAAATATTGACCCTTGGTTCTTAGCTAAATTTAGAGAACTATATAATTTAGAGTGTCAAATTAGTGAAGCTACTATAAAAGATGAGCAATTTTTAAGAAAATTAAAATCAAATGGATTTAGTGATAAATTTATAGCACAAAAACTAGGTAAAAAAGAGGAAGATATTTACTCTTTAAGAAAAGATCTAGGAGTTGATTTCGAGTACAATGAAGTTGATACTTGTGCAGGAGAGTTTAAAGCTTTAAATCAATACTTATATTCAAGTACAAATATTTCTAAACTTCCAGCTTCTAAAGAAGAGAAATCAGATGATAAAAAAGTTTTAATTCTTGGTGGTGGACCAAATAGAATAGGACAAGGAATAGAGTTTGATTACTGCTGTGTACACGCAAGTTTTGCTTTAAATGAGATGGGTGTAAAAACAATTATGTACAACTGTAACCCTGAAACTGTAAGTACAGATTATGATACATCGGATGTACTATATTTTGAACCAATTGATTTTGAGCATGTTAGAAGCGTAATAGAAAAAGAGCAACCAGATGGTGTTATTGTACACTTTGGTGGACAAACTCCATTAAAACTAGCAAATGCTTTAGATGAGATTGGTGCAAAAATCATAGGAACTAGTGCTGAAGTTATTGATTTAGCTGAAGATAGAAAGAAATTCGCAAGTTTTGTTGAAAAAGTAGGGCTTTTACAACCAGATAATGGAACAGCTACAAAATTAGATGAAGCTTTAGAAATAGCTAGTAGAATTGGATATCCAGTACTAGTACGTCCTTCATTTGTTCTTGGTGGAAGAGGAATGAGAATTGTTTACTCTGATGATGAGCTAAAAAAATATATGGATGAAGCTGTTAGTGTTTCAAATGATGCACCTGTTTTAATTGATAAGTTTTTGGATAGAGCTATTGAGCTTGATGTTGATTGTATTTGTGATGGAAAAGATGCGTATATTGGTGGAATTATGCAACATATTGAAGAAGCAGGAATTCACTCAGGAGATAGTGCTTGTTCACTACCACCACTAAATATTGATGAAAAATTAATAAAAGAGCTAGAAGAGAAAACAAAATCTATGGCTATAAATCTTGGAGTTGTAGGACTTATGAATGTTCAATATGCAATTCATAAAGGTGAGATTTATTTAATTGAAGTAAATCCAAGAGCTAGTAGAACTGTTCCATTTGTAAGTAAGGCAACAGGAATGCCTTTAGCAAAAATCGCAACTAGAGTTATGTGGGGACAAAGCTTAAGAGATGCACTAAAAGTTTATGATAGAGAGATTGTTTATGAAGATAATGGTGTTTTAAAACCAAGACTTAAAAACCATGTTGCAGTAAAAGAGTCTGTTTTCCCATTTAATAAATTAACAGGTGCTGATTTACTTTTAAGTCCAGAGATGAAAAGTACAGGTGAAGTTATGGGAATTGCATCTAGTTTTGCTATGGCATTTGCAAAATCTCAAAATGCAGCTAAAAACTCACTTCCAAAGAGTGGAAAAGCATTTATTTCACTTTGTGATTTAGATAAACCATTTGCAAGCAGCATTGCAAAAAGTTTAGTAGAAAGTGGATTTAAAATAGTTGCAACTGGTGGAACTCACAAAGCTATTAGTGAAGCTGGAATAGAGTGCGAGAAAGTATTAAAAGTAAGCGAAGGAAGACCAAATATTACGGATCTTCTTACAAATGAAGAGATTTCAATGGCAATAAATACAAGTGGAGATCAAGAAAGTAGTAAAGATGATGGAAAAGAGATTAGAAGAGCTGTTTTAAGAATGAATGTTCCATACTTTACAACAATTGCAGCTGCCCAAGCTGCAAGTGAAGCAATAAAAGTTCTAAAAGTAGAAGATGTTTCAAGTGCAAAATCTATTCAAGAGTATTTAAACTACTAAATAGAATAAATAATGAATGAAAATCTAGTATATCTAGTACAAACAGATACAACTGTTGGCTTTTGTAGTGCAAACTACAAAAAGCTAAACAGTATAAAAAATAGAGTTGAGAACCAAAAAGTTTTAGCAACAATTGATAGTTTTAAAACCTTACAAAAATATACAAGAGTTCCAAAAAAATATAGAAAACTTGTAAGAAATACCAAAAAAACTACATTTATATATCCAAACCAAGACTCATTTAGAGTGATAGATAAAAACTCAAACTACCATAATTTTATAAAGAAATTTTCTTTACTATATTCAAGTTCTGCAAATAAAACAAAAGAGAAGTTTTCTTATAAATATGCAAAAAACCTAGCAAATATTGAAGTAATAGATAAAAATGGTTTTTATGAAAGTAGTGCTTCAAAAATATTTAGATTATATAAAAAAAGAGTAAAAAAGCTTAGATAAGAGTGTTTTTGTCCACTTTTAAGCAAAAATAAACAGATATTCTTATATAATCCGTCTTTCTTATGACCCCGTCGTCTAGCGGCCAAGGACCTTAGGATTTCCTCCTAATGACGTATGTTCGAATCATACTGGGGTCGCCACCTATTTATGGGCTTTCTGAAGCTTTTTAAGGTTTCAAATTTTTTAAAAAATTACCCTATTTATACCCTTGTATTAAATTTCTTATATGATTTAGTGTTGCTTTATTTCTAGGGATTTGTTTAAAAGCTTTATCTTTTAAAATGTCTGGGTATGTTCTTGATATATAATCAAAAAATAAACCTTTCTTATTTCTAGGAAGTATTTGATAATAAAATCTATATAGTTGAGAAAAATTTGTTTTAATTTTAGTTCCCTTTTTTAAAAATAACTCTAATATTTAGACTTTACTATAAAATGGCTTATTCTCTTTATAAATAAAACTTCTTAAAATAAATATCTATTCAAAATAATTACAACTTAACACTGTATAATATCTATCAAATTTATTATACGAGGAGAAAAATGAAAAAAATATTATTAAGTTTAGCTTGTAGTACAGGCTTTTTATTTGCAGATAATTTTACTTTAAAAAGTGAAGAGTTAAAAGGTCAGCTTACAAATAAGCAAGTGTTTAGTGGTTTTGGTTGTAGTGGTGAAAATATCTCTCCACAACTTTCTTGGGAAGATGCTCCAAAAGAAACAAAATCTTTTGCACTTACAGTTTATGATCCAGATGCACCAACAGGTTCAGGCTGGTGGCATTGGCTTGTTTTTGATATTTCAAAAGATAAAACTTCACTTCCAACAGGCTTTGGAAATAGTGAACAAAAAGATGCTATTCAAAGTATAACTGATTTTGGAACAAGTGGTTTTGGAGGTGCTTGTCCACCAATTGGTGATAAAGCTCACAGATATATTTTTACAGTTCATGCACTTGATGTTGAAACTTTAGGATTAGATAAAAATGCAAATCCTGCACTTGTAGGATTTATGTTAAATTCTCATACAATCTCTAAAGCTTCAATGATCTCTTATTTTGGAAGATAAGAAGTAAAAAAGAGTTGAAAAGTAGGGTTACCTTAACTCTACTTCTACACCATAAGATTCAAGTAAATCTACCCAAATAACGCTATTTCCAAGAGCATCAAAAAGTGATGGTGTGCTTTGAATATTTAAAGTTTGTGCTAGGCTTAAATGCTCATTTAATTTACTTTCAAGTTTTGCTAACTCATCTTTGCTATATTTTTGATTTTTGATTTTTGATAAATCATCACCTACATTAAACTCATACATAGCATCGATTTTCTCTTTTGTAGATTTTTTACTAAGAATATATAAGCTTAAATCTTTTGCATTTTCATGAAAATCTAAAGGATAAAAAAACACATTTAGTTTAACTTTATCTTCAATTTGTGGCAAATATGACTCAAATTTCTTACAAAATGTACACTCAGGATCTGTAAAAAGATAAAATTCCTCTTTTCCTTTTCCATAAAAAAAAGCCTCTTTACCTTTTAAAATAGATATGTCTGTTGGAATTGATATTTGGTTTCCTGTTTTTGTATCTATTACTAAACCTGAGATTAAATATGATTTATCTTTTGATAAAAAGATTTCATCAGTTTTTCCTTTTACCTCTATTTGAAGTGAATATAAACTTCCTATATCATAGGCTTTTAATACCTTAATATCATTTCTTTTTAGAAGTTCTAAACTCTCAAAGTTTTTAAACTCTGTTTTGCTTAGCTCTTTTGAAGCTGCAAATAAAAAGCTATTTGTTAGTAAGAATACAAAAAATAGTTTTATGAAATTTCTCATAATATTTTCCTTTATTAAAATTTTCTGTATTGTACTAAAGGCAGTTTAAAACTGCCTTGAAATTGCTTTTTACTAGTAATTTATATTAAAAATCACCAGTTATTTTTTATTAGATCTTGCTCTTTCATAGCTTCTGTTAAAACTTCATAACCTTTTAGTTCAGCATCTGTTGTTAAAACCCATCTGTTTAAACCTTCCATCTGCATCATTTTTTTAATAATTGGATCATTTGGATCTTGTGACATTATCATATCCACAAAAGTTTTTTCAACATCTTTATCTAGGCTATCAAGTGCTGTAAAGTTACAGTGGCAGTAACCCTCACTTGTATAAAAAGCTTCTATCTCTCCATCTGGAAATAATCCCTCTTCAATAATTCTAACCCAAGTACTAACCCCTATTGCTCCAGCATCAAGTTTATCATTTTTGATATCTTCAAGAACATCAAACTCACTTCTTCCAGTGTCTCCATGTTTTCCTAAATCTGAGTTATATCTGATTATTTC
>CANRCH010000064.1 GCA_947629065.1 uncultured Aliarcobacter sp. | reverse complement strand
GAAGATGTAACAAATAAAGGAAGAATAGATTTAACAATAATTATGCCTGAAACTATTTATATAATAGAATTTAAAGTAGATAAAAAAGATGAGAGTGCTTTAAATCAAATCAAAAAGAATAACTATGCCCAAAAATATCTAAATGAAAATAAAGATATTTATCTTGTAGGAATTGAGTTTGACTCAAGTGAAAAAAATATAAGTAAATTTGAGTGGGAAAAGATTTAAGCTTTTAAATTTTATTTTAATATATTTTATGGTGCAAACTCTAGTAATAAATTTCATATTACAAAGTAAAGAAGTATCAAATTAACTAATAAAACAAGATATTATTACTATTGAATTATTTTAAGCTTACTTTATGTTTTAATAGTTTACAATTCAAGAGTAAATTAACTATCGATATATAAATTTACGCATTAAGACCAAGTTTACTTGGTCTTTTTTTATAGTCTCCTTTTTGAAAATTCACTCTGACACCAATTATAAATAAAAATAAATAGTGTCAGAGTGAAATTTAAGTTTTATAAAAGTTTTTTTCTACTAAAATTCCAGCGTTTACACATCATTGGTGTTATTAAATGTAAAAGGTTTTAAATATTGGCTAGAAAAAATAGAGTTACCCTACCAAATATTCCAATCCATATTTTAAAAAAAGGTATAAATCAAGAAGATGTTTTTCATAATGATGAAGATTATGAAAGCTTCTATAATCTTCTAATAGATATTGCAAAAAAATTTGATATAAAAATATATGCTTATATACTATTAAAAAATAGTTTTGAACTGATAATTAGTTCAAGTATTGATGAAAATATATCAAAATTTATGCAAAACTTATCAAGACAATATGTTTTATACTACAATAAAAAATATGATAGAACAGGTACAATTTGGGAAGGTAGATTCAAAAGCTCACTGATAGAAAAAGATAATTTTTTAAATAAAACCATATCTTATATCAATTTTATATCAAAAGAGCATAATATTATAAATAGTGTTCGAAGTAGTGCAAAGGATAATATCTCTTTAGATATAACAAAGAAGGAGATAGAATTTATCCAAAACTCTTTAAATAGTGGAACTATTACAGGAAGTAGTGAGTTTATACAAACAATAAAAAATACAACAGGAGTATCTTTTTTCGCGAAAAAAAGAGGAAGACCCAAAAACAATGAGATCAAAGGAGATAAATTGTATAAAAATTTAGAGCTATTAAGCAAAGAAAAACATAAAAATTTAAAAATAGGTGATTTAACAAATCTTTTATTTATAAAAAATATTCCATCATTTCCAATAATTCCAAGCGAAGCAGAGTTGATATCAAAAACTTTTCCAATAGTATTTTCAAGTGAAGAAAATCCTACTATTTTGGCTATGAACTCAATGGGAAATCAAAATCTAGCAATAAATAGTGAAGGAAAATGGTTAAGTAGCTATATTCCTGCAGTTTATAGAAAATATCCATTTACTTATGTAAGCAATAAAGATAATCCAGAACAAAGAGCTGTGGCTGTTGATATGGATGCTCCTCATCTATCTTTTGAAAGTGGAGTTCCTCTTTTTGATGAATCTGCAAATCAAACAAAGTTTTTAAATGATATTATCAATTTCTTAACAACTTATGAGCAAGAAGCTATGAAAGCAAAACTAATAGCAAAACTAATTGCAGATGCTGGGATTTTGGAAGAAAGAGAGCTTAGTATTGGAGAAGGTGAGAATACTCAGCTTTTAGCAAAAGGATTTAAGGTTGTAGATATTGCAAAACTACATAAACTAGATGACGCAACACTTGCATCTTGGGTTAGAAATGGTGTAATTGATTTTATAAATCTTCATATAAAATCTTTAGATAATATGGAAAATCTTATGGATGAACTATTTAAAAGAAACAACTACTAGGATAAATTATGGCAAAAAACAAAAAAAACATAGATGAAGTTGTAGAGTCTGAATTAAAACAGACAATAATTGAATCAAAAAAATCTATATTTATGGCTGGATTTTTCAGTCTTTTTATAAATCTTTTAATGTTAGTTCCTCCTTTATATATGCTTCAGCTATATGATAGAGTTCTTACAAGTAGAAGTGAATCAACTTTATATATGCTTACACTTATTGTTGTAGTTTTATTTATAACAATGGGTCTTTTAGAGGTTGTAAGATCAAGAGTTTTAATTAAATTTGGAAATAAATTTTCAAATTTATTAAGTAATAGAGTTTTTGAAAGCACTTTTGAACTTGCAAACAAAAAACCAGAGGCTGCAAGTTCAAGACTTATGGGTGATTTAATGCAATTAAGACAATATTTAAGTGGAAATGGGCTTTTTGCATTTTTCGATGCTCCTTGGATACCAATATATATTGTGATTTTATTTATGTTTCATATCTATTTTGGAATATTTGCTATATTTTCAGCAATTCTTTTAGTTTGTGTAACACTTTTAAATGAGTACACAACAAAAGAGAAGCTTGATAACGCAAATGTTTTAAATAGAGATTCTATGATGCAACTAGAATCTAGTATTAGAAATGCTGAAGTTATAAATGCCATGGGTATGAAAACAAATGTTAGAAAACAGTGGGAAACAAAATATTTTGCATACTTAAACGCACAAAATGATGCAAGTAATAAATCTGGAATTTGGTCTAATCTATCAAAAACACTTAGAATGTTTTTACAATCTATGATTTTAGGTCTTGGAGCTTATTTGGCTGTTAATATGGAACTTAGTGCTGGAATGATGATTGCTGGTTCTATTATTCTAGGTCGTGCTTTAGCACCACTTGATTTAATGATTAATACTTGGAAAGGTTTTAGTGGAGCTAGAATGTCTTATAAAAGAATAGATCAACTTTTAAAAGATTTCCCAAAAGAAAAAGAGTATATGCAACTTCCAGATCCACAAGGGTTTTTAACAGTAGAAGATGTTTATGCAAAACCACCTGCAAGTGAAACTTATACTTTAGAAGGAATTAGCTTTGCTATAAATAGAGGTGATATTGTTGGAGTTGTAGGACCTAGTGCTGCTGGAAAATCTACACTTGCAAGAGTAATTCTTGGTGTTTGGCCTGTTGCTTTAGGAAGTGTTAGAATGGATGGTTCTGATGTTGCACAATGGGATAGAGAACATTTAGGAAAATATATTGGGTATTTACCGCAAGATATAGAACTATTTAATGGAACAATTAGTGAAAATATAGCTAGATTTAGTGAGATTAATCCACAAAAAGTTATTGAAGCTGCACAAAAAGCAGGTGTTCACGAAATGATATTAAGGCTTCCTGATGGTTATGATACTGTTATTGGAAGTGGAGCTGTTGTATTATCTGGTGGTCAAAGACAAAGAATAGGACTAGCAAGAGCTATATATGATAATCCTGTATTTGTAGTACTTGATGAGCCAAATTCAAATCTTGATGAGCAAGGGGAAATGGCCCTTTTACAAACAGTTGAGGAGCTTAAAAAGACTCAAACAACAGTTGTAATTATTACACATAGACCAAGTATTTTAAAAGCTACAAATAAAGTATTAGTAATGAATTCAGGAAAAATAGAGAGATATGGAAATACACAAGATATTTTAGGAGCAATTTCTACTGTTAATGGACAAGCTCAACAACAAAGAGTAGGACACCAATCAAGACCTCAGATAAATTTAACTAAGCCAGGGAGTTAATATGCAAAATTTATTACAAAATAATAATCAAAATCAAGGTATGCCATCAGGTGATGACTCAAAAGTTGTTGCTTTTGGGCTTGGTGTACTTTTTGTAGTTTTTGTTCTTTTTGGTGGATGGATGGCATTTGCACCACTTAGTACAACGGCAGTTGCAGTTGGTGAGGTATCAGCTGATACTGAAAAGAAAGTTGTACAACATTTACAAGGTGGAAATATTGGTAAGATTCTTGTTAAAGAAGGTGATGAAGTAGAAAAAGGTCAAGTTTTAATAGAGCTTGATATTGTTCAATCAAAATCAGAAAATGAAGCTTTAACAAAACAGTATATGGATTCAATAGCAATGGAAGCTAGATTAATAGCATTAAGAGATGAACTTCCAACAATTACTTTTCCAAATGAGCTTATAGATGAGCATATAATAAAAGATCAAACAAATATTTTCAACACAATAAATAAGAGTTTGAAAGATCAAAAAGATATTTCAAAACAAAGAGTAGAACAATTACAAAACCAAATTTCAGGACTTAACTCTTTAAATCAAGTTAGAGCAAACAGAATTGTATCTTTAAAAGAGGAGTTAAAAGAGCTTGAAGAACTTTTTAAAGAGAAGCTTGTAGATAAAACAAGAATTAGAGAATTACAAAGAGAAATAAACAGTTTTGAAGGTGAAATAGCAAGTAATAAATCTGAAATTTCAAAAATTTATGAACAGATAAATGAGATAAAAACTCAACAACTTTTAAGTGAAAAAGAGCATCAAAATAAAATTTTGGATCAATTAGTACAAGTAAAAAGTGATATAAGTTCTCTTAATTCAAGATTAAATACACTAGATGATATTATTGTAAAATCTGAAATAAAAGCACCAACAAGTGGTGTTGTTGTTGGATTAAAAGCTCACACAGAAGGTGCTGTAATTAGACCTGCTGAAGATATTTTGGAAATTGTTCCAAAAAATTCTGATTTAATTATTATTGCAAGAGTTCAAATAACAGATATAGATAGAGTTGTAGTTGGACTTTTAGCAGATATTAGATTTTCAGCTTTTAATGTAAAACAAGCACTTGTTATTGAAGCTGAAGTAATACATGTATCAGCAGATAGATTTATGGATGATAAAACAGGTGAAGCATACTATGAAGCTAAACTTAAATTAACTCCAAAAGGTGTTGAACAAGTAAAAGAGTATGGATTTAATCTACTTCCTGGAATGCCAGCTGAAGTTATGATAAAAATAGGTGAGCGAACGCCATTGTCTTATTTCTTAAAACCATTTACAGATATGGTATCAAGGGGATTTAATGAAGAGTAAAATATTACAAACTTCACTTTTTGTAGCACTTTGTTTAAGTGCTACACAAGCATCTGTTTTAACTCCAACTGAAGCTTATAAAACTGCAATTGAAAACTCTTCAAAAGTAAAGGCTTCAAAATATAGAACAGAATCAAAAGCTGAAGAGATAAATGAGATTTATGGAAGATTGTATCCACAACTTGAAGGAGATGTAAGCTACTCAAAAATAGATTATGAGCGAAATGAAATGGCTGGAAGAACATCTAATCCAAGAGAAAAAGAGACTTCAACAGATGTTGGTTTTACTTTAAGCCAAGTAATTTATGATCCTGTTTTATTATCTACACTTGATGTAGAAAAAGCTAGAACTAAAATTATAGCTTATGACCATGAAATAGATATGCAAAAAATAGCTGTTGAAACTTTAGATACATATATGAGTGTACTAAATATAAAAAATAAAATAGAGCTTCTAAAAGCAAATTTAGAGTATGTAACACAAAATCTAAAAATGATAGAAGAGAAATATGCTTTAAGTTTAGTTACAAAAATGGACTTTTTAAAAGTACAAGTTGAATATCAAAAATCTCAAATTGATTTAGTAAAAGAAGAGAAAAACTATGAAGTAATGTTTGAAAAATTAAAAGATATTACAAAACTAGAAGATATAACTATACCAAGTATTAATCTAAATTCGCTATCGGATGGGTATTTAAAAAGCATATATGCAATTATAGAAAAACATTCAAATTTAGATAAAAATATAGAAGTTTTACAATCAAACACAGCGGTTTTAATGTCAAAATATGAAGTAGAAAATGCAAAAGATATGCACTTGCCTGATTTAAGTCTAAGTGCAAATTATACAAAATATATTACAAGAGATGATACAACAGATTATAAACACTATGGAAGAGCTATGATAAAATTAAGAGTTCCAATTTTTAGTGGATTTTCAATATCATCAAAAGTTACATCAAAACAACTTATGCAAAAATCAATGGAAGAAGATTTAAGAACAATAGAAGATGAAGTAAATATAAGATTAAATGAAAATGTAAACTCTTTAAAAAGCCAGTTAGATACTTTAAATATGTATAAAAGTGCTTTAATTTCTGGTGAAACTTACTTGCAATCTGTGCAGTTAGCTTATGATAAAGGTTTAAGAAGTATAGTTGAGCTTTATGATGCAAAGAATAAACTTTTTGAGATTAAATATGACTACATTCAAAGTATTCATGAAATGTCAAACTTATTTGTAGGTTTTTTAACAATTACAAATAATCTTGAAGAGTTACAGATGATTGATTATATAGTACAAGGTGAAGGAAAGATATGAAAAAGGCAATAATTACAGGAATCACAGGACAAGATGGAGCATATTTAGCTGAATTTCTACTAGAAAAGGGTTATATAGTATATGGTGCATATAGAAGAAGTGCTTCTGTAAATTTTTGGAGAATTGAAGAGTTAGGAATAGAAAAACATCCAAATCTTCATTTAATTGAGTATGATTTAACAGACCAAGCAAATAGTATTAGAATGGTAAAAGATATAATGCCAGATGAGATATACAATCTTGCTGCTCAAAGTTTTGTTGGAGTTTCATTTGAACAACCACTGGCAACTGCACAAATTACTGGTTTAGGTTGTGTTCATTTACTTGAAGCAATAAGAATTATAAACCCAAAAATTAAATTTTATCAAGCTAGTACATCTGAAATGTTTGGATTAGTTCAAGAGATACCTCAAACAGAAAAAACTCCTTTTTATCCAAGAAGCCCTTATGGAGTTGCAAAACTATATGCTCACTGGATGCTTGTAAACTATAGAGAATCTTATGGAATTTTTGCAACAAGTGGAATACTATTTAACCACGAATCACCTTTAAGAGGAAGAGAGTTTGTAACAAGAAAAATTACAGATAGTGTTGCAAAAATTAAACTTGGAAAACTTGATTGTTTGGAACTTGGAAACTTGGATGCTTCAAGAGATTGGGGATTCGCAAAAGATTATGTAAAGGGAATGTATTTAATGCTTCAAGCTCCTAAATCAGACACTTTTGTTTTAGCTACAAATAGAACTGTAACTGTAAGAGAGTTTGTACAAATGTCATTTAAAGCAGTTGGAATAGAACTAGAATTCAGTGGAAAAGATGAAAATGAAATAGGAAAAGATAAAGCAACAGGTAAAACTCTTGTAAAAGTTAATCCAAAGTTTTATAGACCAGCTGAAGTTGATTTACTTATAGGGAATCCAGCAAAAGCAAAAGAGCTTTTAGGGTGGGAGCCTGAATGTAGCCTAGAAGAGCTATGCTCAATGATGGTAAAAGCTGATTTAAGAAGAAATGAAATAGGATTTAGTTTTTAATATATGAAAAAAGTTTTAATTACAGGAATAGATAGCTTTACAGGAAATCATCTATCAAAATATCTTGAAAAATATGGATATAGTGTTTATGGGACATCACTATTTAATAGTGGAGAGAAAAAATATCTATGCGATATTACAAAAAAAGATGATATATTAAAAGTTTTAAAAGAGATAAAGCCAGATTATTTAATACATCTATCTGCAATCTCTTTTGCAGCACATGAAAATATACAAGATTTTTATAGTGTAAATACTGTTGGAACTACAAATATTCTTGATGCTTTTTTAGAGTTGGGATTAAATCCAAAAAAGATTATTTTAGCAAGTAGTGCAACTGTTTATGGAAACCAAAATAAAGAAGTTTTAGATGAAAGCCTTTGTCCAAAACCTGCAAATCACTATGGAGCTAGCAAATATGCTATGGAGTGTTTAGCAAGTGGATATTTTGACAAACTTCCAATTTTAATAACAAGACCTTTTAATTACACTGGAATTGGACAAGCAGAGCATTTTCTTATACCAAAAATTGTCAAATATTTTAAAGATAAAAAAGAGATAATTGAACTTGGGAATTTGGATGTAAAAAGAGAGTTCAATGATATAAATTTTGTTTGTGAAGTATATAAAGAGCTTTTAGAATGTGAAGCAATATCTGAAATTATAAATATAGCATCACAAAACCCAATATCTTTGCTTGAAATCATAGATAAGATGAACAAAATAGCAGGATATAATATAAAAGTAGAGGTAAATCCAGCTTTTGTAAGAAAAGATGAGATAAAAACTCTTTGTGGAAGTTCTAAAAAGCTTTTTGAATTAGTTGGAAGTATAAAACAAAGAACTTTTGAAGATATTTTAAGGAGTATGATTGAAATATAAATTACTTATAGATTCTTTATCTTTGGTTTCCTCTTTTACTGGTATTGGTAGATATACTTATGAAATCGCCGATAAAATAGAAGATGATTCTGAATTTGAATTAGATTATTTTTATGGTTATTATTCTAAAAAGATAATGAGACCAAAAGAATCAAAAGATATTAAGAATATCAAATCATTAATTATTAAAAATCAAGTTATAAAAAAGATTGTAAGAAATATTTTGTTTCTAAGCAGTCGTTTTTTTGCATCAAATTATGATTTGTATTGGCAACCAAATTTTATTCCTAATGATGTTATTAAAGCAAAAAAAATTATAACTACCGTTCACGATTTTTCATTTCTTTTACATAAAGATTATCATCCAAAAGAAAGAATAGAGTATTTTGAAAAATATTTTTTTAAAAATATTGTTAAAAGTGATGTTATTATAACAGTTTCAGAATTTTCAAAAAAAGAGATTTTAGAAAAATTAGATTTTCAAGATAAAGATATATATGTAATTTATAATGGAATTGATCATAATTTATTTAAAATTTATACAGATTTAAATACTAAGGTTAATTTGCCTGAGAAATTTATACTTAGTGTTGGAAGTATAGAACCAAGAAAAAATCTCTTAGGATTATTAAAAGCGTATAATTTATTATCTTCAGAAATAAAAAGAGAGTACAAATTGGTCTTAGCAGGATTTAAAGGTTGGGAAAATAAAAAAATTGTAGACTTAATAAATAAAGATAAAGAAAATATTTTTTATTTAGGTTTTATTTCAGATGAAGAATTAGCAAAAGTTTATAATCTTTCATCTTGTTTCTTATTCCCATCATTTTACGAAGGATTTGGTTTACCAGTTCTTGAAGCCATGGCATGTGGAACTCCTGTAATTTGTAGTAATACAAGTTCTTTACCCGAAGTTGGTGGTGATGCAGTGATTTATTGTGATGCTTATGATGTAAATGATATAAAAGAAAAAATAGAAATGCTTCTGAGTGATGAGCTACTACAAAAAGTGATGATTGAAAAAGGTCTAAATAGAGCAAAACTTTTTAGTTGGGAAAAATCAGCAGATGAGCATATCAAAATATTCAAAGAGTTATTAGAAAAATAATGCAAGAACGAAGTGAACAAATTACGAATTACAAAATAGCAATAGTACACGATTGGCTTGTTACAAATGCAGGTGCGGAAAAAGTTTTGAAAAATATCATAGATATTTATCCTAATGCAGATATTTTTTCTCTTGTTGATTTTCTAAATTTAAAAGATAGAAATGATGTGATATATGGTAAATTTG
>CANRCH010000063.1 GCA_947629065.1 uncultured Aliarcobacter sp. | reverse complement strand
CTATGAGAAAAGGTCTAAAGGGAAAATAAGAGTTTCTGGAGAATTCTAAAATATTTACTAGGGATATAAAACCCCTAGTAAGTAGCAAAGTATTGTTGTTTTATTTTATCTGCATCATAACTGCATCTATTTCTAAATCATTTAATTCATTTAAATCTTTTTCTTCTACAGAAGTAGCAATTAATTTAATTCCAAGTGAACTTGTCAAAATTTTCAGCATACTTAAACTTTGCTTTGATTCCATTAAGAAAAGTTTAGAACTTTTTATATATAGTGGTTTTTCCTCTTTTATATATGTAAAGTCATCACTGTTTGCAATAAAGTTGTAAATTGCGAAATCAAAACCATTTTCTTTTATTAATCTAATAAATTTCATACTATTTTTTAGATTATCTTTAAAAGCACCCTCTTCTATTTCAAAAATTGCAGATTTTTTATTTTTATATTTTTGTAAAATCTCTTCAAATTTTACAAGGTTATTTAGATTTTCAACAAATTTTGTTGGTAGTTCTATTGAAATTTTTTCATTATACTGAGTTAAACTTTTATTTATTAAATGGAAATAAACATCATTTATTCTATCTAGCTTAATAATTGCAGCTAAAAAATCAACAAAATCAAAATCTTGATTTTCAATAGTAAAGTTTACTGTTTTTAAAATATTTTCAGATGTTTTAATATCTTTTATATCTCTATTTAAAATTTTGAAACTATCATTTTCAAGCGAAGAGTTTATAATATTAATCCACTCCTCTTTTGTTTTCGTGTTTGAAATATTTTGTGCATAGTAGTAACTTAGATTACTATTTAGTTTTGCTTGAGAAATTGCGTAGTCCATTTTTGTAAATAGATCTTTTAATCCTTTTTCATCTTGATATTCAAGCATTGCAAAATAGATATTATTTTCTAACTCTTCTATTTTTCCAACTTCATAAACAATATCTTCAATTACTTTTTTTACAAAACCTTCATCTTCATTTGGTAATATAACAGCAAACTCACTACCATTTAATCTAGCAATCACACTATCTTTTTCTAAGAAGCTATCTTTTAATATTTTTGATAAATCTTGCAGGATTTTATTTGTCTTTTCATATCCAAAATGTTTGTTTATGTAGTCAATATTAATTGAAGAAAGAACTATAAAACCTCTACTATATAAACTATCTTTTATTAAACACTCATTTGCTTTTAATACAAAATATTTTCTATTATTTAATTTTGAAATTTCATCAAAATATAGTAACTCTTTGTTTGTCTTAAGAACTTCATTTGTATTTTTAAACATAGCTTCAAATTTATTTATCATTGAATTTATACTTAAAGTTACACTTTTAAACTCACTTGTAAATGGAATTTCTTTTGAAACTATAAATCTATTTTCCATAACTGCATTTGCTTGATTTCTTATAGTTTTTAATGGTTTTAAAATAAAAGTAAATAGTAAAAATAGAACTATCATAAATATAATAAATCCAATAAATAGCGATTGAATAAGTTTTAAGAATATTCTATATGTCTGCTCATAATAAATAGACTTATCTCCAAAAACCTCTAAAACTCCAAGAACTTGCCAAGATTTAGATACACTTGTAATTGCACTAATTTCACCAATATCTATAAGTTTTATAAACCAAGTTGGAATCTCTTCATCTATTTCAATCTCTTTTTCAAGCATATATAAAACTTCATCTTCTGTATCTTTAAATACAATTTTAGCAAAATCAGCATTATCAAAACTTGCATTTATTGCTGTTTTTATTGTGCTTTCATCATCACCTGCATTTGTGATTGATAGACTTAAGTTTGTAACACTATTTTGTATATTTTGGTAGATTGATTCTTTTGTACTATTTTTAATTACTCCTAAAGATAGAGCAACTATTATTGAAAATAGTATTAAAAAACCAAAAACCAAAACTAATAAAACCTGTTTAAATATACTCATATTTTTTGTCCTTTATATTGGCTTATCATCTTATTCCATTTTGAATTTGCTGTAGCAGATGATGAACTACTAACATTTGGATTGAAGTTAAAAACAAAAGTTAAATCATCTCTTTTTGAAGCAGGAAATATAATTTTTCTTACATTATCTAAAATTAAAGGTTCACTTTTTGGTGTTTCAAAATATGATAAAACCATATGTGCTTCATTTGAGCCTTTTAATCTTACATAAGATAAGAACATTTTACTTCTAGGAATACCTAAATACTCCAAAGCAAGATATTTTGCAATAACATAATCTTCACAATCTCCTTTATCTTTTGCTAAAAATTCAAAAGGATTTGCCCAATAATCACTAGCTCCATAAACATCTCTATCACTTCCATACTTTATAGAATTAAAAAAGTCATTTATCTTTTCTAGTTTTACACTAGTTGGTGAGTTTTTATTCTTTTCCAAAACTCTATTTAGTGCTATAAATCTATTTTTCGCAAATTTATTGTATTTTTTCTCTACTTTATTGATTAAATCATTTGATGCAAAATCTGCATCAATAAATGTAGAGTTAAATAGTAAAAAGGCTAATAAGACTAATATTATTTTTTTCATAAGTAAGATTATATCAAAATTGTATGAATTTCAAATAAAGAGATATAAAGTTATAATAAATTTATGAATGAACAAATTACACTTAAATATATTTTTAATCTTCTATTAAAAAACAAAAAAGCTTTGATTTTTGGGCAAATAATCACTATTATTGGAATTTTAGTTAGTGTGCCTATTCCTCTTCTTTTACCAATTCTTGTAGATGAAGTTTTATTAGAAAAACCAGATTTTTTTGTAAATAATATTGATCAGTTTTTTGGAAGTGGAAACGCTTTTTATTATGTTGCAATTGTTACAGTTGTAGTTTTACTGCTTAGATTTTTTCACTTTTTCTTCTCTGTTATTACAACAAAAATTTTTACATCTATTTCAAAAGTAGTAATATTTGAAATAAGAAAAAAACTTCTACTTCACTTGAAAAAAGTTACTATAAATGAGTATGAAAGTCTTGGAAGTGGAAAAATTGCAGCAAATTTAATAACAGATGTAAACACCCTTGATAGCTTTATTGTAACAGTTGCAGGAAAACTAATAACTGCAACTTTGACTTTAATCGCTGTTGCTTTTGTAATAATTAAAATTGATTTAGTTTTAGGGCTTATGATATTATTTACTCAACCAACAATTGCAATACTTTCAAAAAGAATAGCAAAAAAAACAGGTGAACTAAAAAAAGAGGAAAATGCCACAATTGAGGAGTTTCAGTCAAATATAAATGAAACAACAGATCTTTTTTCACAAATAAAAGCAAGTAATAAAGAGGAAGAGTTTTTCAAAGAGTCTATTTTAAGGGCTGAAAATATAAAAATTGCTTCAAATGAGTACAACTATAAAAGTGTTGCTTATGAAAAGTTTTCTTATACAATTTTTCTTTTTGCTTTTGAAATATTTAGAGCAACTGGGCTTTTATTGGTAGCTTATAGTGATTTATCAATTGGACTTATGTTTGCTATGTTTGGATATATTTGGTTTATTATGACACCTGTTCAAGAGATTTTATCTATTCAATATAGCCTTGCTAGTGCAAAAGCAGCTCTTGGAAGAATTAACAAAATTTTGGTTCTAAACACAGAAGCAAGTGGAGATAAAGTTTTAGATAAAAAAGAGGTAAATATTAGTTTAAAAAATCTTGATTTTTCATATATAAAAGATAAAAAAAGCTTAGATAATATTAGTTTTGATATAAATTATGGTGAAAAAATAGCAATAATCGGTGCAAGTGGAAGTGGAAAAACAACGATTTCACAGCTAATTGCAGGTTTTTATGCAAAAACTTCTGGGGATATTTTATACAACGGCATAAGTATTGATAATCTTGATAAACATTCATTAAGAGAAAAAATATTTCTAGTATTACAAATGCCAATTTTATTTAACAACACTCTTAGATTTAATATTACAATGGGTGATAATATAGATGATGAGAAAATATTTGAAGCACTAAAAATAGCTGAACTAAAAGAGGTTGTAGAAAAACTTCCAGAAGGTCTTGATACAGTTGTTGGAAAAATGGGAGTAAGACTAAGTGGTGGTCAAAGGCAAAGACTATCAATTGCACGAATGATTGTAGCAAATCCAAGTGTTGTAATATTTGATGAATCAACTTCAGCACTTGATGTACACACAGAAGCTAGACTTTTTGAGAATTTAAAAGAGTTTTTGAAAGAGAAAACAGTAATTACGATTGCACATAGATTAAGTAGTGTTAAAAATGCTTCAAAAATATATGTTCTTGATGATGGGAAACTTGTACAAAGTGGTTCTAGTAAGGATCTTGAAGAACAAGAGGGTCACTATAATCTGTTTGTAAAACAACAGCTTATAACATAAATTTATCTGGAACTAAGGTCTTCGACCTTAGCCAAATAAACTAATTTTGGAAGATATATTTTTTAGCTAAGAACAAGTTCTTAGCTCCAAACAAGTTCTTAGTTCCGAAAAGAAAACTTTATACTAAAATCTCCCTATTTCCTTTTGCATCAGCTTCGCTTAAAACTCCTGTAAGTTCAAGCTGTTCAACAATTGTTGCAGCCCTATTGTAACCAATTCTAAGTCTTCTTTGAAGATATGAAATAGATGTTTTTTGATCACTTAAAACTACATCTTTTGCATCATTATATAGTTCATCCAGCTCAATATCATCTGAATTTGAGTTTGAGACACCTTTTACTAGTGCTGATGAGTTTCTATCTTTGATAAAATTCATATCATACTCTACATCTCTTTGGTATTTTAAGAAATCTACAACTTGATCTATCTCACCTTCAGTACTCCAAGGTGCATGAATTCTTACAAGCCCAGGAGTTCCTGGAGGTGTAAATAGCATATCACCACGACCAAGTAAAGATTCAGCTCCCATTGAGTCAAGAATAATTTTTGAATCAATTTTTTGCCCTACTTTATATGAAAGACGGCTTGGAAGATTTGCTTTAATAAGCCCTGTTACAACATCAACCGATGGTCTTTGAGTTGCAACAATTAAGTGAATTCCACTAGCTCTTGCCATTTGTGCAAGTCTTGCTATTGAATGCTCAACATCTTTTCCACTTGTCATCATTAAATCAGCTAACTCATCAATAACTACAACAATATAAGGCATTGTATCGTATCCATCTTTTTTTGCTTTTTCATTGTAGTTTTCTATATTTTTTGTTCTTGTTTGAGACATTAAAGTATATCTTCTTTCCATCTCTGCAACCATATTTGCAAGTGCATTAATAGCATCACTAGCTTTTGTAATAACTGGCGTTAAAAGGTGTGGAATATCATTATACATTGAAAACTCTAGCATTTTTGGATCTATCATTACAAGTCGCAAGTTATCTGGCGAGTTTTTATATAGTAAAGATAAAATCATAGAGTTAATCCCAACACTCTTTCCACTTCCTGTTGTTCCAGCAATTAGTAAGTGTGGAAGCTTTTTTAAATCCGTTATAAATGGTTTTCCAACTATATCTTTTCCTAAAATCATTGTTAAAGGCGATTTTGAGTTTTGAAATAGCTCACTTTCTAGCATCTCTCTTAGATAAATTGTCTGCATATCTTCATTTGGAACTTCAATTCCAACTACATCTTTACCAGGAATTGGTGCTTGAATTCTAATTGTTTGTGCTTTTAGTGCCATTGCAAGGTCATCTTGAAGACTTAAAATTTTTGAAACCTTTACATTTGGTGCTGGTTTAAACTCAAATGTTGTAACCACTGGACCTGTATAAGTTCTTACAACATCTCCATCAATTTTAAACATAGATAATTTATCAAGTAAATCACCTATTTTTTGATCAATTATTGCTTCATTTACTTTGGATTTATTCTCTTTTGGCGGATTTTGGAAAAAATCAGTTGGTGGAAGAATAAAATCTTTTGGTTTCTCTGTTTTTCCTAGTTCTAGCTCATCTAAAAGCTTTTTATTCTCTTCTAGTTCTTCAACAATTATACTTGAAGTTTGAGTTTGAGGCTCAAAAGTTTTATTATTAGATGTATTGGATATATTTGTATCTTCTACTTCCAAAATATCTTCATAGTTTTCTATATTAGAGTTATTTGAAGCAACTGTTTCTAAAATTTGTGCCTCAAAAATCTCTTCATTTTTATCAAGATTAGTAGAGTTATCTTTTTTATTTTGTTCCTGTTTTTGTTTTGATTCAATAGCTTTTATAATCTGCTCTCTTGCTAGATTTGGATTTTGATAAGCTTTTTTTGAATTTTGGGCTTGTGAAACTTTGTTTGGTTTTAGGCTATTTCTTAATTTTATTTTATTTTTAAATCTTTTTATATCTTCAAAACTATAATCTGAAGTCTCAAAAAGTATTAAAAGTGAAATAATAAAACCAAAAATAACAAAAATATAAAGTCCAGCTGTTCCAATAATTGGACTTAAACTATCTACTAAAATATTTCCTATTTCTCCTCTGTTATAAGGATTTTCTACAACTAATGCTTGAAAAATAAGCATTATTAAAAATGTTAAAAGTATTACAGAAATATTTAAAATCAAATCTTTATTGTTAAAATCATTTTTAAAATTTATCAAATATAGTGGATAGATAAATAGTAACAGATAAAAATATGATAAATATGAGAAATATTTATGTGAAAACTGTGAAAATCCATATCCAACACCACCAACTACATCTTGTGAACTAGCAAATGTTGAGATTTGGAAATATAGTAAAATAAATAAAATAATTAATGAAATAATTTTCTTTGCGATGGTGCGACCCTTTTTATTGTTTTAATAATTTTGATATTCTAGCTTGTAATTTTAACCACTCTTTATGCTCAAATAGTGGAAATCCTGCCCACGATTTTTTTGGTTCACTTATTGTTTTTGTAACTCCACCTCGTGCAGCTATTGTTGTAAATGCTGCAATTTCAAGGTGACCTGAAGTTGCACTTTGTCCACCCATAACTACATAAGGGTGAAGTGTAGTTGAACCTGAAAGCCCAACTTGTGTTACTAATATACTTCCTTGCCCTATTTTACAGTTATGTGCAATATGAACTAAATTATCTATTCTTACGCCATTTTCAATGATAGTTGATTTAAAAACAGCTCTATCAATAGTACAATTTGCTCCAATTTCAACATCAGAACCAATTATTACATTTCCATTTTGATAGATTTTTATATATTTTCCATCTTTAGTATTTGCAAATCCAAAACCATCACTTCCAATTACAGTTCCAGCGTGAATAATACAATCATCTCCAATAACACAATCTCTATAAATTGTAACATTTGGGTAGATTGTTACATTGTTTCCAATCTTTACATTATCCCCAATAAAAGCTCCTGCCATAATATTACATTCACTTCCAATAACGCTATTTTTTCCTATATATACATTTGGCATAACTTTTGTTTTCCCGCCAATTATAGGTTTTTCTCCATCCATTTCAATAACTTCTGGTGCAAAAAGCTTACTAGCTTTTGCTAAAGCTAGATATGGTTCTTCACAAATAATTGCTATACAAGAGTTTGGAACAAAATCTAAATTCTCTTTATTTACAAAAACAGCACCTGCTTTTGTATTTTTTAAATCATTTGCATATTTTTTGTTTTCTAAAAATGATAATTCACTACTATTTGCATCTTTTAAACCATTTAAAGCTGTGATTTCAATATCCTTTTCACACTTTAAATCTAAATACTCTGCTATTTCAAAAAGAGTCATTATATATCCTTAAAATAAAAAAAGATAAGGAAAAATCCTTATCTTTCGATTGCAACTATTCCACTTCTTACGACTTCAAGTGGATTAAATTTTTGCATAACTTTTATAAAATTCATAATTCTATCACTTGAATCTGTTGCTGAAACTATAATTGCTTCATCTGTAACATTTTGAATACTTCCGTGATAAGCCCTTGCAATTACATCTATATCTGAAAGATTATTATCAATTGAAAACTTCATTAAAACCGTATCTTTTTCAATTACATTTCTATGTTCATTTACTTTTAGAACTGGAATTAATTTATTTAATTGTTTAACAATTTGATCTATTACTCTTTTATCTCCAGTTGTTACAATTGTCATTCTTGAATATGGGCTATCTTCCATTGGTGCAACTGTTAAAGAGTCAATATTATAACCTCGTGCTGAAAAAAGTCCAACAATTCTTGATAAAACATTATGTTCATTTAAAACAATTACAGAGATAACTTGTCTTATTGTCTCACTATTATAGTAGCTGTTAAAGTTACTCATTATCTATCTCCTTTTATTAAAGTCATCTCATTTAAAGAGTGTCCATTTGGAACCATTGGTAAAACCTCTTCATTTCTTGCAACAATTACTTCTATCATTGCTGGTTTTCTTTTTTCTACTGCATCTTTAAATGCAGCATCAAACTCCTCTTTTGTACTTACAGTATAACCTAAGCAGCCAAAAGCTTCTGCTAACATTTTAAAGTTTGGTTGTGCTGTTAAATCTGTTTCTGCTAATCTATTTTCATAGAACATTGTTTGCCATTGTCGCACCATTCCTAAATAATTATTATTTAAAACTATATTAATTACAGGTAATTCATACTCGCTACAAGTCATAAGCTCTTGAATATTCATTAAAATTGATCCATCACCTGTAAAGTTTACAACAACTTTATTCGTACCTTTAAAAGCTCTTGCAGCTCCAAGTGCTGCTGGAAGTCCAAACCCCATAGTTCCTAATCCACCACTTGTTACAAACTGTCTTGGATTTGCAAATGGGAAGAATTGTGCTGTCCACATTTGGTGTTGTCCAACATCTGTTGAAACAATAGCTGTATCTCCTAAAATTTTTCCAACTCTTTGGATTGGCCACTGTGGTTTAATTAACTCATCTGTATCAATATATCTTAATGGCTCTTTTTCTCTATACTCTTTTAATAGTTCAACCCAGTTTGAAAAATCATTTATATCGCAAGTTTCTGCTTCCTCTAGCATAGCTTCAACTGTTAGTTTTAAATCTCCAACTATTGGATAATCAGGAACTACAAGTTTTGCAATACTTGTTGGGTCAATATCAATATGAATTACTTTTGCTTTAGATGCAAACTCATCAAGTCTTCCAGTAACTCTATCATCAAATCTGGCTCCAAGTGAGATTAAAAGATCAGTTTCATAAGCTGCCATATTAGCAGCATACTCTCCGTGCATTCCTAACATTCCAAAGAAAAGTGGATTTTCATCTCCCATAACTCCTCTTGCCATAAGTGTTTCAACAGCTGGAATATTTAGTTTTTTTGCTAACTCTCTTATCTCATATCCACAATTTGATAAAACAGCACCACCACCTATATATAAAAGTGGTTTTTTAGCTGTACTTATTGCTTCCATTGCTTTTTTTAACTGTCTTTTATTGTAGTTAATTGTAGGCTTATATGTTGGCATATTTACCTCTTTTGGATAGTTAAACTCTGCTATTTGTGCTGTTATATCTTTTGGAATATCAACATGCACAGGTCCTGGTCTTCCAGTACTAGCAAGATGAAATGCCTCTTTTAAGATTCTTGGTAAATCTTCTATTTTGTTTACTAAATAGTTATGTTTTGTACATGGTCTTGAAATTCCAACTGCATCAATTTCTTGGAAACCATCTGTTCCAA
>CANRCH010000062.1 GCA_947629065.1 uncultured Aliarcobacter sp. | reverse complement strand
AAAAATGGTGCACATATGTTAAGACACTCATTTGCTACACTACTATATTCAAAACATAGAGATTTAATTTTAGTTCAAGAAGCATTAGGTCATGCAGATATAAATACAAGCCGTATTTATACCCACTTTGACAAAGAAAGACTTAAAAAAACAACAGATATTTTCTAAATTTTGTTTTCTTACCAAAAACTTTGAGTAGAACAATCATCATAACTTGAAGATTGTTCTATATATAAATTACTATCATAATCTATATAAAAACTAAAATCACCAAATGAAAAAGAGTTTTCAATATCTCTTTTGTTAAAGTATAAATGTTCATCATTACTATTACAAATATCAAGCAAATGATACTCAACCATAGATGGAGACATATTATCTAAAACTATTTCTAAATTATTAAAACTATCTGCACCAAATAGTGAAAAAACACTATCTTTGTTTATAGATACTATCAATTTAAAAATCTTTTTTAAGAGTTAAAACCATTTAAAAGTGAAGACATTCTAGATAAATCCAGTTTATTGTCATCTTTTTGCTCTTCTTTTTTATTTAATACATTTTCAAAAGAGTTTAAAAGTGCAGCTGATTCATCTTTTGCTTTATCTTCTTCTGAACTATTTTCTTCTAAATTAGATTCACTCTCATCTTGTGTATCTTCTTCTGTATATTCTTGTTTTTGCTCTTCTTTTATCTCATTTTCAGGTTTTGAGAAGCTTACATATTGTGCTTCATCTTTTTTACTTAAAATATCTTCAATTTTTCCAAGCATTGAGTAGATATTTGTTTTATCTTGTTCTGTATTATCTTTTAATTCACTAACCTCTTTTTCAAGTGCCTCTTTTACTAACTCTAAATTTAAAACATCTTCTTCAAGCTCTGCAATTTTTTCTAAATTGTTATTGTTTTTATCTTGAAGTTCCTCATAGGCTTTAATTAATGTTTGTAAAGCGTTATTTAATTTTGAAATTGTCTCTGCATTTGTCATAGCTATTTAATCCTTATCTCTTATATAAATTAAAATCGTATTATTGCAAAATTTAGCTAATAATTCCATCAATTTTTAATAAAGAGTCAATTTTTGCTTCCCTTTTTGCAAAATCGTAGAAAAGCTTATCCATTTTGTATGATCCACCTTTACTTAATACACACTCTTTATATCGAAGTCCTAGCTCTTTATTAAAGATATTTCCACTTTCAATAAACATATAAAATGCATCTGCACTTAAAACTTCTGCCCATTTATATGAGTAGTATCCAGCACTATATCCACCAGAAAAAATATGAGAGAAGCCATTTTGAAACTTGTTATAGCTTGGAGGTGTTATCACTGATACACTTTTCCTTACTTCATCAAGTAAGCTTTGAACTTCTTCTTCAGTTTTGTATAGCTTTTGATGTAGTTTAAAATCAAACAGTGCAAATTCTACTTGTCTTACTGTTGCCATTGAAGATTGAAAATTTCTAGCTTTTATAAGTCTATTTATTGCCTCATCATCCAAAACTTCACCTGTTTTATAATGTTTAGCAAACAGTTTTAAAACATCTTTATCATAAGAAAAATACTCTAAAAACTGTGATGGAAACTCAACTGTATCCCAAGTAACTCCAGAAATACCACTTACATTTGGCTCATTTACCTTACTTAATAGATGATGAAGTGCATGACCCATTTCGTGAAATAGTGTTACAACATCACTATGTCTTAAAAGTGAAGGAATTTCAACCGTTGATTGTGGAAAATTTCCTATAATATATGCTGTTGGAAGGCTTGTTTCTCCACTACTTTTCTTATAGTGCGAATGCCAGTTATTCATCCAAGCACCACCTCTTTTATCAGCTCTTGCTTCAAGATCTATAAATATTCTTCCTGTTACTTTTCCGTTTTCACTTAAATTATAAACTTTTACTTTTTCATCCCAAACTTTTGCTTCTACTTTTGTAAACTTAACCCCAAACATCTCTTCAAGGAAATCAAAAAATCCACTTAAAACACTATTTTGTTCAAAATATGGTCTATAATACTCTTCATCTAAATCATATTGTGCAATTTTGAGCTTTTCACTGTAATAAGATAGATCACTTGGTCTAAAGTCGTTTATTCCATCTTTTTTTGCTAAATCTTTAACCTCTTTTAGCTCTTGTTTCGCTTTTTCTTTGGCTTTTGAAGCTAAATTATTTAGAAAATTTACAACTTCATCTTCACTTTTTGCCATTTTTGTAGCAAGTGATAAAGATGCAAAGTTTGAAAATCCTAAAAGTTTAGATTTTTCATCTCTTAGGGCCAGTTTTTCTTCAATTATTTTTCCATTTTCAGGTGCTCTTGAAGTGTATGCTTTATATAGTTCTTCTCTTTTTTCTCTTGAAGTTCCATAGGTCATATATGCCAAATATGATGGCATTTGAAGAGTAAATTTATATTTTGTTTTTCCATCTTCTTCAAATTTTGCTAGTTCTAAATCTGATTGTGGAATCTCTTTTACATCTTCAAAATCATCAATAATTAACTCAAAAGCATTTGTAGCTTTCAATAAATTTTGTGAAAATTTATGAGAAAGTTCACTTGAAAGTAGATCAATCTCTTCAAGTCTTTTTTTATCTTCTTTATTCAAATGACAACCAGATAGTTTAAAATCTCTAATTTCATGCTCTAATACAGCATTTTGCTCATCATTTAAACTATTTGACTCATTATTCTGTATAGTAGTTAATACCTTATATATATTTTCATTTTGCCCTATTTCACTCTCATATTTTGAAATAATAGGAATACACTCTTCATATACTTTTGATGTAATTTCAGAGTTTTTTACTGAATCAATATGAAAAATAGGAGTTGCAAACTCATTTATTTGCTCCCCTATTTCTTGAAATGGTAAAACAAAATTTTCATAAGTTTTATCATCTTGTTTTAATAAATCATCAACTTTTTTTCTACTAATATTTAATAAATTTTCTAAATCAACTTTTGCATTTTCTAAATTATCTAAATTAAATTCTTGAAACATTTTTTTCCTTTTTACTTAAATTTTAAAATAAATCCTCTATCAAAATCTTCATAATCTTTATAAAAATTATGAAATTCTACATTAAACTTTTTAAAATACTCTTCTAGAGGCTTTTTCTGGTCATATCCCATCTCACATAGAAGATATTTTATTTTCTTATCATTACTTTGTTTTATTATATCTTTTAGAAGTTCATCTCCGATATCTCCACCAAAAAGTGCATTTTTAGGTTCAAACTCCACATTTTTTGGTAGTTTATAGGAGTTTTCAATATATGGTGGGTTTGAAACTAGCATAAAAATATCTTCTTCATCTATATTTTCAAACAAATTACTAAGTCTAAAATCTATTTTTTCTAGAACTACAAATTTTTCGGCATTTTGCTTTGCTAAATCTAGTGCTTTTGGGTTTATATCAACAGCAATAATCTTTATATTTTCAACCATTAGTGCTAACATTACAGATATTATTCCACTTCCAGTTCCAATTTCAACAATAGTTTTTGTTTCATTAGTGATATTTTCTTTTAAGATATTAACAGCACTCTCAACTAAAATTTCCGTCTCTGGTCTTGGGATTAAAACACCCTCATTTACAATAAATTGCTCTCCATAAAAAGATGCTTTTTTTGTAATATATTCTAAAGGATAGTTTGTTGCTCTTTTTTTTACTAAAACTTCTAGCTCTTTTTGTTTTTCAAACTCTTTGTTGTAGTTAAGATGTAACCAAATTGGGTTTTTGTCAAGCAAAAACATAATCAAAATCTCAACCTCTTTTGCAGGAATATGAGTTACATTTTTTAAATCATTTGTATATTTTCTTACACTATCTTTTATTGTCAAATTTTTTCCTTAATTTTCTTTATTTAATCTAATATATAAAGTGCTAATTCATCAGCTAGTAAGAAGTTTTTATTTACTATTTTTCTGCCATCTTTATCATCTTCATATAAAAATAGTTTCTTCTCTTCTATTAAATAGTTTGCTTTTTTTAGCTCATCATTACTTAGTAAATCTATATTAAATCCACTTTTACATCTAAGCCCTAAAAGAATTTTTTCCTCTTTTATATCTTGATTTGAAAGCTTTTCAAACTCAACTTTCAAAGGATTACTTATATAATTTTCAAGAGATTTTTTACTATACTCTCTTTGATTTTCTATACAAGCAACAGCACCAGCTCCAACTCCTAAATACTCTGTATAGCTCCAATATCCGTAGTTGTGCTTTGATTCATATTTTTTATCTTTTGCAAAATTTGCAATCTCATACTGCTTGAATCCCATATTTTCTAAATATGAAAAAATCTCATAACTTAATTCTTCATCATCTATTTTAAGACTTTTTAAACTCTTTTGTCTCTCTTTTTCCATTAAAAAAAACTTTGTTTCCTCTTCAATTATAAGTGAATATGCACTTATATGATTTATAGGTAAAGTTTTAATTATATCAAAATCTTTTTTCAAACTTTCAAAACTATCATCAACAACTCCATATATTATATCGCAGTTAATACCTTTAAAACCTATACGGTTTGCATTTTCTATAGCTTCTATTGCACTTTTTGAGCTATGAGCTCGACCAAGAAACTTTAGTTTTTTATCATCAAAACTTTGAACTCCAAAACTAATCCTATTTACACCTAAATCAAACATAGCTTGTTGCCAAGAAACTGTTGCAGAGTTTGGATTTGCTTCAACTGTAATTTCAGCATCTTTTTCTAAATGTGGTAAAAATAGTTTGAAAATTTCATTATAAAGTTCTGGTTTTATAGTTGATGGTGTTCCTCCACCAATAAAAACTGTCTTAATTTTCTTATTTTTATCTATAATATGTCGTTTTATATTATCTTTTAATTGATACTCTAAAGCTTTCATATAGTCTTGTTTTAAATTAAATTTACTTGTGTAAGAGTTGAATGCACAGTAAAAACACTTACTATCGCAAAAGGGAATATGTATATATAAAAGCAATTTTTAATCCTATATTTATTAAAATGTCCAGCTAATTATAAGGAAAAATATATTTATGACTGATAAAGAAGAGATTTTAGAGAAGAAAAAGAAGAATTTTAGACCAAATGTTGCAGCTATTATATTATCATCTAAATACCCATCAAAGTGTGAGATTTTTATAGCTTCAAGAACCGATATTGAAAATGCTTGGCAATTCCCACAAGGTGGAATTGATGAGGGAGAAACTCCAAAAGAGGCACTATTTAGGGAACTTGAAGAGGAAATAGGAACAAGAGATGTTGAGATAATTGCAGAGTATCCAACTTGGGTATCCTATGAGTTCCCTCCAGTTATTGCTCAAAAAATGTATCCTTATGATGGTCAAAAACAAAAATATTATTTAGTTAAATTAAATAAAGGTGCGAAAATCAATATAAATACTGAGATTCCAGAGTTTAGTGACTATAAATTTGTACCTACAGAAAAAATTTATGACTATATAACATTTTTTAAAAGAACTGTTTATAGACAGGTTTTAAAATACTTCAAACACGAAGGTTATATTTAAAAGGAATTTACAAATGCTAAAAGTATTAAAATTTGGTGGAACGAGTGTTGGTACACTTGATAGAATCCAAAATGTCGCAAATATTATTAAAAATTTAAGAGACAAAGGTGATGATATTATTGCTGTTGTTTCAGCAATGAGTGGTGAAACTAACAAACTAATAGAGTATGCTGAGTTTTATACAAAAACTCCAGAACCAAAAGAGCTTGATATGCTTTTAAGTTCAGGTGAAAGAGTTACATCAGCCCTACTTTCTATTGCTTTAAATAGTATGGGATGTAAGACTATTTCTATGACAGGGCGAGAAGCTGGAATTAGAACAGATGGTTCTCATACAAAAGCTAGAATTGAAGAGATTGATTCAAGCAAAATGAGAAAAGCAATTGATGATGGAAATATTATTATTGTTGCAGGTTTCCAAGGAGTTACACTTGATGGATCTAGAGTTACAACTTTGGGTCGAGGTGGAAGTGATTTAAGTGCTGTTGCAATAGCAGGTGCAATTAAAGCGGATGTTTGTGAAATTTATACAGATGTTGATGGAATTTACACAACAGACCCACGAATTGAGCCAAAAGCTAAAAAATTAGAAAAAATCTCTTATGATGAGATGTTAGAACTTGCAAGTCTTGGTGCTAAAGTTCTACAAAATAGATCAGTAGAGATGGCAAAAAAACTAAATGTAAATTTAGTATCAAGAAGTAGCTTCACACCTGAAGTTGAAGGAACATTAATTACAAATGAAGAGGAAATTATGGAAAAACCAGTAGTAAGTGGAATAGCATTAGATAAAAATCAAGTAAGAGTTGGAATGTATGGAGTTACAGACAGACCAGGAATTGCAAGTGCAATTTTTACAGCCCTTGCAGATGCAAATATAAATGTAGATATGATTGTACAAACAAGAGGACTTGATGGAACAACAGATTTAGATTTTACAGTTCCAACTACAGAGCTTGAGCAATGTAAAAAAGTTATGACTCAATTTATGGAATTTTCAAAAAATATTGACTACAACGAAGCAATTTGTAAAGTTTCAATAGTTGGTGTAGGAATGAAATCAAATACAGGTGTTGCTTCAAAAGCATTTACAGCATTAGCAAATGAAAATATAAATATTAGAATTATCTCAACAAGTGAGATAAAAATTTCTATGATTATAGATGAAAAATATGCTGAATTAGCAGTACGTGCACTTCACGACGCATACGAGTTGGATAAGTAATTTGCAAGAATTCTTAAACTGGACTGTAGATGCTATTAGGCAAGACAGACTTATTTCTCCTTGGTTAGAGGAGAAAAAGTTTGAGTGGACGCCAGTAGTTGCAAAAAATATAAATAATCTAATAGATAAAAACTTCTCAATAATAATCATTACAGATAAAGAGAGAGTTTGGTTTTTAGAGTATATTTTAACAAATATCAATTCAAGCAAACTAAATAGACCTTATTTACCTTTTTATGATTTTAGATCATTTTATAGATATCTTGATGGTGTAAACAAAGAGGATGACATATCTTCTATTAAAGATATGCTAAGCATCTCTTTTCCAAATGGATATAGTTTTTGGTATATTGGAAAATCTCAAGACACTAGAGCAAATATAGCAAAAATGTCAAAAAACTCTTTTATATGGCTTTTGGATGAAGAAAGACAAGATGCAATAAATCTAAAATCAAATGATGAAGCTTTAGATATGAAGCTTTTACAGATGTTTAGATTATATAATAAAACAATTAGTGCAGCATTATTTGCACAAATAAATGTGGAAAACTAAGTGCAAACTTTTTTTGACTCTTCATATATTTTAGTAGTTGATGATATTGATGAATCTTTAGAAGAGATTTTAAAAAACTACCCAAAGCACTCAATTAGAGTTATTAAAAATGAAGAGAAAGATGAATTTCAGCTACTTCAAGCACAAACTGCAATAAAAGAGTCATATATCGCAAGTAGCGAAAAGAAATACCTATTTTTGTGTGGAAGTTCTTTTAGGGTTGAAGCACAAAACTCACTACTTAAAATTCTTGAAGAACCACCAACAAATATAGTTTTTATAATACTTACTACCCTTAAGAGTTCACTACTGCCTACAATTTATTCAAGATTACCTTTTAAAGTATTAAAAAAATCTAATCAAGAGATAGAATCAAGTTTTGATTTTAGAAAATTAGATTTAAAAGATATTTATAATTTTTTAAAAGAGAATCAAAGAGTTAGTAAAAGTGAGGCAAAAGAGTTTTTGGAATCCTTTTTAGTAAAAATTAAAAACCAAAATATAAAACTAGATGAAAAAGAGCTAGAGCTTTTTTCAAGTTCAATAAAACTTCTTGAACTAAACTCAAGACCATTAAATATACTAACAACCGTTCTTCTTGCACTATTAAATAAAAAGAGTTAAAAAATGCAAATCTACAAACTATCTTTAAGTGATGCAAAAAAATATATAGAGAGTTTAAATGCTGACAAAGGTGGGGTAAATATTATGTCAAAAAAGACAAAAATATATACTCTTGCTATAAAAAATCTTCATGTTGGAGCTGCAAATATTTTAAAACAAGATGCCCTTTCTATTGGAGCTGAATTAGCTGTTCCAGAAGGTGTGATTATTGCAAAAGATAAATATGTAGATGCACTTTTAATTGCAAGTCAAAAGCACTTGGAAATATTAAGTAGAAAAGAACTTGCACAACCTTTTGGGCTTAAAAATCTAGCAAAAGAGCTAAAAAAATTTATAGATAACAAACACTTCCCTAGAAAAATAATGGGAATTTTAAATGCAAATGAGGACTCTTTTTATAGCAACAGCCGATTTCAAAGCAAGGAAGCACAAGAACGAATCGAAAAGATGATTGAAGATGGTGCAAATATTATTGATTTAGGTGGAGTTTCATCAAGACCTGGAAGCGTTTATGTGGGGGAAGATGAAGAGTTTAGAAGATTAAAAAGTACTATTGATTTAATTTATAGCAAGAAATATTTTGAAAAAGTTGATTTCTCATTAGACTCATTTTCACCAAAAAATATAGAGTATGCACTAAATAATGGATTTAAAATAGTAAATGATATTACAGGTTTACAAAATGATGAAGTTTGTAAACTTATTTCTACTTATAAAGCACAAGCCGTAATTATGCATATGCAAAATAATCAAACAAATATGCAGGATAATCCAAGCTATGAAAATGTAATTTTAGAAATAGATGATTTTTTCCAAGAAAGAGTTGAAAAAGCAAGAAGTTTTGGGATTGAAGATATTGTTTTAGATATTGGAATTGGGTTTGGAAAAAACTTGGAGCATAATCTTTTACTTCTTAAAAACTTAGAGCATTTTAAGCACTTTGGCTTAGAACTTCTTGTTGGTGCTAGTAGAAAATCTATGATTGGACATATAATTCCGTCACAACCACAAGATAGACTTGCAGGAACTTTAACAATTCATCTTGAATCTTTAAGAAATGGTGCAAATATAATAAGATGCCACGATGTAAAAGAGCATATTCAAGCTTTAAAAGTTTTTGAAGCTATTGAAAATATAAATTAAATAAATCAAAAAAGGTTGAGTATTTATGAAAAACAATTTTAAATATATTGCTGTTTCACTTATTTTTGCACTATTTTTTAGTGCTTGTAGTCAAAAAGAGATAAAAAAAGAGCAAATTGAAGCTTATAAACCGCCAGTTGATGTGGTTTTTGAGCTATCAAAATATGCAAAAGATGATTTTTTGGATCAAGAAATATCTACAAATGCTTTTTTAGAGAAATTTTTTATTCCTTGGAAACAAAATAAACTAAGTTATACTGCACAAGATGCAGCGTGGGGAGTTTCATATAAAAATAGAAAAGTATATTTAGAAAATCATAAACTAGCAAGTCCTGAATGGTTTGATAAACTTATTGCAAATGCAAATTTTGAAAACTATAATCAAGATATAAGAAAAGCAATCACTATCAAGAACAGTGATGTAAGAGTTCTTCCTACATCTTCGCCATTTTTTTATAATCCAAAACTTCCAGGTGAGGGATTTCCTTTTGATTATAACCAAAACTCAAGACTAAAAATGAACACTCCTTTGATAGTTTCGCATCTTTCACAAGACAAAGCTTGGGCATATATTGAGTCATATTTTGTTGGTGGTTGGGTAAAAGTTG
>CANRCH010000061.1 GCA_947629065.1 uncultured Aliarcobacter sp. | reverse complement strand
TTAAAGATATTGCAGCACATGTGATTGGCTACATAGGTAGAGCTTCAAAAGATGATATTTTAAAGAATGAAGCTGCAAGATATAATGGAATTGTAGGAAAAAGTGGTTTAGAAAAATTCTATAACGACAAACTTCAAGGAGAACTTGGGTTTAGAGACATTAAAGTAAATGCTTTAAATGAAACTATTGAAGTAATTGAAGATAAAAACCCGTCAATTGACAATAATATAAAAATATCAATTGATATAAAACTTCAAGAGTATTTGCAAACTTTATTTGTAGATAAAAGTGGATCTATTGTAATAATGGATGCAAATAATGGAGAAATAATAGCAGCTGCATCTTTTCCTGAATATGATAGCAATATTTTTGCAAGAGGAATTACACAAGCTGAGTGGGATGAGCTTAAAAATGATTTCAATCATCCTTTTACAAATAAGATTGTAAATGGTCTTTATCCTCCAGGATCTGTTGTAAAAATGGGTGTTTCTTTAGCATTTTTGGAACATGGTATTAGTGAAAATTTTAGCGTGAATTGTACAGGTTCTCTTATTATTGGAAATAGGAATTTCAGATGTTGGAAAACAACAGGTCATGGACATATTGGTTTTAGAAGTTCAATAGAACAAAGTTGCGATGATTTTTACTACAAAGGAAGTCTTAGAATTGGTATAAATAAAATCTCTCAAACTCTTAAGAAAATGGGATTTGGAGAATTAACAGGAGTTGATTTACCAAATGAGTTTATAGGAATTAACCCAAATAAAGAGTGGAAAGAAAAACGATTAAAACAGCCTTGGTATGTAGGTGAGACTGTAATTACATCTATTGGTCAAGGAAATATGCTTACAACTCCTCTTCAAATAGCTAGATTTACAGGTTTTATAGCAACTGGAAAACTGTCAAAACCACACTTTTATAAAGCTCATTATGAAGAGCCAAAAGAGCTTGATTATCCAAAAGAGTGGCTTGATTTAATGAGAAAAGGAATGTATGATGTATCTTATGGAGCAAGAGGAACTGCAAAAAGATATATTAATACAAAAGTGCAAGTTGCAACAAAAACAGGAACAGCACAAGTTGTATCTATTCCACAAAGTGAAAAAGTAAGAATGAAAGAGAGCGAAATGAAATATTACCAAAGATCTCACTCTTGGATTACTAGTTTTGCTCCTTTTAAAGATCCAAAATATGTAGTAACTATCATACAAGAACATGGTGGTGGTGGTGGAAGTGCAACAGGTGGAACACTAAGTAGAATATATGATAAACTTTCTGAAATGGGCTATTTTGATGAAAAATAGTAGTTTTATTAGATTTTGGATAAAATCATCTCTATTTTAATTTAGGAAAAATTTTGCGAATACTTTTTGTTTTACTATCATTTATTAGCTTTTCATTTGCTCAAACAGCACCAATGATTGATTTATCAGTTGCTGCAATTACTGAACCTGCACAATTTGTAAAAACAATAAATATTGCAATAATTTTAACTCTTCTTGTACTTGCACCTACTTTACTTTTAATGGTGACATCTTTTACAAGATTTATAATTGTTTTCTCACTTTTAAGACAAGCTATGGGATTACAACAAAATCCACCAAACCAAGTTGTAATTTCACTTGCACTTATTTTAACAGTATTTATTATGGAACCTTATGCAAAAAAATCATGGGAAACAGCTGTAAATCCATATATGCAAGAGCAAATAGCTTATGATGAAGCATTAGAGAAAGGGGTATTACCATTTAAAGAGTTTATGATAAAAAATACTAGAGAATCTGATTTAGCACTATTTTATAGAATAAAAAAAGAGCCAAATCCAAAAAACATAGATGATGTTTCACTTACTATTTTAATGCCTGCATTTATTGTAAGTGAGCTTAGAACAGCTTTTGAGATTGGTTTTTTAATCTTCTTACCATTTTTGGTTATTGACATTATTGTTGCTTCTATTTTAATGAGTCTTGGGATGATGATGCTTCCACCTGTTATGATTTCATTACCTATAAAGATTATCTTCTTTATTACCATTGATGGATGGCAACTAATTATTGGAAACCTAGCCCAATCCTTTAAATAGTTTTTCTTATATAAAAAAGAATATCAGCTTATAGTTATAAGTTTTACTTATCTCTAAATATAAAAATAATATTTTTTTGCTATAATAAAAAGATTTTACTATAGGAAAAAAAATGAGAAATATTTTATATTTTAGCACAACTTTTATAGCTTCAATTTTTGCTTTATACTTTTTTTATTATCAACCTAACATAGATAAAATAACTAAAAATATATATCTTGAAAAAAGTAACTCAATGAAAGATCTACTTCAAAAAGAGATAACTAACAAACAAGAGACAACTAAAATTTTCTCATACTTAATAAGCCAAGATAAAAAAATAATTGATGCTTTAAAAACAGATACAAAAGATAAAATAAATTTTGATAATGTAATAGGATTTTTGCACGAAAATGTAAGCTATAAAAACCTTTGGTTACAAATAATATCAAAAGATGGAAAGACTATTTACAGAAGTTGGACTTCAAAACAAGATGATAGTTTATTAAGTTTTGATGATACTTTAAAAAATGCAATAATTAGTAAAAGACCAATTCAAAGTATAAGTTCAAATGAATTTGATTTAACTTTTAATAGTTTACAAGCAATTTATGAAAATGATGAACTTATAGGTTTTATAAAACTCATTTCACACTTTAACTCAATCGCAAAGGTTTTAAAAGAGCAAAAAATAGAGCCTCTATTTTTACTAAGTGAAGAAAATAGTAACTTAATAAAAGAGCCTTTTACAAAGAAATTTTTAGAAAAAAACTATATTGCAAATCTAAATGCATCTGAAAAGATTATAGATTTGGTAAAAAAAGCTGGTATTAGTGATTTTGAAAATATAAATAATTTTAAAAACTTTTCAAACTATATAGTTACAAATATTAAAATAGATGATGAAAAAAATAACTATTTAGCACAATTTTTAATGTTTACAAATAAAAAAGATTTAGATTTACAAGAGCTATCAAACTTCAAAAATAACTACCTTAAAATAGTAGTTATTTTCATAATTATTTATACTTTGGCATTTTTATATTTTCTAAAACTTATTTATGCAAAAAAGTTACAAAAAGAGGTGATTTTAAAAACAGAAAAAATCAAATCTCTTTTAACAATTTATGATGAAAATGTAATATTTTACAAAACAAATTTAGAAAAAGTTATAACTCATGCAAGTAGTGCTTTTTGTAAAATTAGTGGTTATACAAAAGATGAACTTATTGGAAAATCGTACGATATACTAACTCATCCTGAGATATCTAAAGATGTTTTTGAAAATCTTTGGAAAAATTTAAAAGAGAAAAAAAGAGTAAGTTTAGAGCTTAAAAATTTAAGAAAAGATGGTTCATATTATTGGGTAATTGCTGATTTTGAGCCTGATTACAATGAAAATGGTGAGCATATTGGATATTTTGCAATAAAAAAAGATATAACTGCAAATAAAGATATTGAAAAAATTCAAAGAGATATGATTTTTACTCTAGGAAGTATTGCAGAGTTTAGATCAAAAGATACAGGAGAGCATGTAAAAAGAGTTGCAAAATACTCTAAAGTTCTTGCAAAAGCCTATGGTTTAAGCCAAAAAGATGTTCAAATTCTCGAAATGGCAAGTCCAATGCACGATATTGGAAAAATTGCAATTCCAGATAAAATTTTAAATAAACCTGGTGAACTAACACCTAGTGAATATGAGATTATTAAAACTCATGCACAAAAAGGCTACGATATGCTACAAGTTTCAAATAGAGAACTTTTTAAAGTAGCCTCACAAATTGCTTTAACTCATCATGAAAGATATGATGGAACTGGTTATCCAAATGGTTTAAAAGGTGAAGAGATTCCTATTTTTGGAAGAATAACTGCAATTGCAGATGTTTTTGATGCAATTGGAAGTGATAGATGCTACAAAAAAGCTTGGGATTTAAATGAAGTTTTAAAATATATAAAAGATAATAGTGGAACACATTTTGATCCCAAATTAGTTCAATTATGTTTTGACAATATTGATAAAATCCTAGAAATAAGAGAAAAGTATCAAGATAAAAGCTAAATAAAAAAAGATATATTATTAACAATTCTTATAATATTAAAAATAACATTTTATAATTATAATTTTTGTTTATAATTCTTAAGATAAAATATTGTTATTTAGGTTATAATTTACAAAAATTTTAGGAATAAATTATGAAAAAAATTTATCTTAGTCTATTAATATCAAACTTATGTTTTGCACAAACCATAGGTTTTGAAGAGATTTTAGAAAAATCTATTAATAATAGTAAAGATTTACAAAAACAAGCAATAAATATAAAAATAGCACAAGAAAATAGCAAAGAGTTAAACTATGCAAACTTTGGAAAACTATCTTTGGATAGTGAAATAAGTAGAACAAATCACGCTGGATATGTTTTTATGGGAAAACTATCAAGCAGGGAAGCAACTTTTAAAGATTTTGGAGCTGGTGATTTTATGGAAAATCAATATCCAAATTCACTAAATATTGAGCCAAAAAATCTAAACTACCCAAATGCAAGAACAAATATAAATACAAAATTAGCTTATGATATTCCACTTTTTATGGGTTTTTCTATGCAAAATCAAGCAGATGTTTTAAATCTTCTTGAAAAAGCAAACAAAACTCTATATACACTTGACAAAAAAAATCTTGAATTTGAAGTTCTTCATGCATATAATGGTGCAGTTTTAGCAAAAGATTTTATAGAAACTTTGAAAAAAGCAAAAGAACAGATGAGTTTTATAGAAAAAGGTGCAATAGAGTTTCATAAAAATGGACTTGTAACAAAAATTGATGTAAATGAAGCAAAAGTTTATAAACTAAATATAAACTCAAAACTAATTGAAGCCCAAAATAACTTTGATTTGGCACTTGCATACTTAAAATATCTTTCAGGAGATGAAAATATTAGAGATGTAAAAGAGTTTTATAATATCTATTTTGATTTAAACTCCCTAGAAAATAGTGAAAACTCTTTTTTATACAATCAAGCTTTAAATAAAAGAGATGAAATGACTCTTCAAAATATAGCTATAAAAGCAAATCAAAAGAATATTGATGTAGAAAAAGCTGCATATTATCCACAAGCTTTTGCACATTTAGAGTATGGAGTAAATGATAATAGTTTTACTCTAAACAAAGACAAGGATTATTATACAGCAGTTTTAGGTCTATCTTTAGCCATTTTTGATGGAACAAGAGGCACAAAAGTAGAAAAAGCTAGACTTGAAGAGCTAAAAGCAAAACTTGATTTAGAAAAATTAAAAGATGGCATAAAACTAGAGCTTGAAAAAGCACTTTTAACTTACAAATCAAAACAAGCACTTTTAAAAGAGAAACTTGAAGCCAAAGAACTAGCTTTTGAAGTGCTTGAACAAGCAAAACTTCAATACAAAAATAGACTTATTTCTATGACAACACTTTTAAATCAAGAGACAAATTATAGACAATCACAAACTTTGCTTTTAAATGCAAAATATGAAAATAGCCTTGCTTTAGCAAAACTAAATCTAGTTTTAGGGCAAAGTTTAGAAGAAAATATCAAAAATAAGGATAATTAATGATGAAAAAACTAATGAGAAACAAATTAATATTTTTAACACTATTTATATCATCGGCTTTTGCAAACTCTTTGGAATTAGATGCAATTGTTGAGTCACAAAATGAAAAAGTAATCTCAAGTAAAATGATGGGATATATAAAAAAAGTGTATGTAAATGAAGGAGATATTGTAAAAAAAGGGCAAGTTTTATATGAAATTGACCCATCTGATATTTCATACAACAACGATATTGTAAACAGTCAAGTAAAAAATCTACAAACAAATCTACAAAGATATAAAAATCTTTTAGATCAAGATTTAATCTCAAAATATGAGTATGAACAACTTGAACTAAATTTAAGTACAGCAAAAGCAAAACAAGGCGAACTAAAAGCACAATATGATTACTTAAAAGTAAAAGCACCAAACGATGCACTTGTAATAAAAAAGTCAATCAAAGAGGGTGAAATGGCAACAATGGCGATGCCACATCTTATTTTAACTGATTTAAATGAGCTTATAATAAAAGCAAATATTGCTGAATCAAATCTAAAAAATGTAAAATTAAATCAAGAAGTAAAAGTGCAAATTCCATCACAAGAGTTTGAAAGTAGTGGAAAAATTATTGCAATTTACCCAAATATGGTATCAAATGCACACTCATTTTTTGTAAAAATCTCTTTTGATAAAAAAGATTTTACAATTTATCCAAATATGTATGCAAAAGTTTATATAAATATGGACAAAAAAGATGAATAAAGAGTTAAATATTGCAGGTAAAATAGCAAAAGCTTTTATAAATCATCCTTTGACTTTTATTTTGGGAATTTCAATTTTGATTTTGGGTTATTTTTCACTTTTAATTATGCCCAAAGAGGAAAATCCACAAATAAAAGTAAGTGGTGGAGTTGTAATTGTTGCACTTCCTGATGCAAAAGCTAGTGAAGTACAAAAAGTTATTATTGAACCACTTGAAAGAAAAATAAAAGAGATAAAAGGTGTTGAACATATCTACTCTTTTGCACAAGATAGTGTAGGAATTGTACAAGTGCAGTTTTATATTGGAGAAGATAAAGAGCATTCAAATCTAAAACTATATGATCAAGTTATGAGAAATATGGATTTAATGCCAAAAAATGCAATGCAACCAATAATAAAAACTATGGATATAGACACAGCAATCCCAATTGCAACAATTGCTTTTTATAGTGCAAAAGAAAATGGTGTTGATATTTTAAGCCAAAGTGAACTTTTTAATATTGTAAATCCTCTAACTCAAAAGATAAATCAGATTAAAAATGTAGCTTCAGTTGAGCTAAAAGGTGATAAAAAAGAGCAGTTTAATGTACTTGTAGATATAAATCGTTTAAGTGCATATAATCTATCACTAGCCTTTGTTTCTAAGCAAATTGAAGCACTAAACTTTAATACTCCAAATATAAGTAACTACACAAAAGATGGAAAATATACTCTTTTTTCTATAGAAAAAGGGATTGAAAATATTAAAGATTTAGAAAATTTAATAATCTCTTACAATTTTGGAACTCCAATATATTTAAAAGATATTGCCACTATTACAAAATCTTACGATATTCAAAACAAAAAAGATGCCTTTATTTACTTAAAAAACAAAGATGGAGTTTTTGAAGAGAGTTCTCAAATAACTCTTAGTGCTTCAAAACTAAAAGGTGCAAATAGTGTAACAATAAATGAAGATATATTTGCCTATATTGAAACTATAAAAGATGATTTATTAGCAAAAAATGTAAGATTTACAATCACAAGAGATGATGGATACACTGCAAACAATGCTGTTAATGCACTTGTAAAAGATTTGCTTACTTCAATTGTAATAATCTGCATCTTACTAATTTTTACTCTTGGATTTAAAGAGGCAATGATTGCAACTTTAACTGTGCCTATGATTTTGTCTTTAACTCTATTTATTGGATTTTTAATGGGTGAAACTGTAAATAGAATTACTCTTTTTGCACTAATTGTATCTCTTGGAATGCTTGTTGATGCAGCAATTATTGTAATAGAAAACATTCATAGACATAAAAAGGAGCATCCAAATTTGGATTTAGAAACTCTTAGTATAAATGCAACAAACGAGATAGGAAACCCTACAAATATAGCAACAATTGCAATTATTATGGTATTTATTCCTATGTTTTTCGTAGGTGGTATGATGGGTCAATTTATGCATCCACTTCCTGTTTTTGTGCCTATATCTTTGGCTGTTTCACTATTTATTGCTTATGCATTTACTCCATATTTAGTTAAGAAGTTTTTAGGAGGTAAAAAATGAAATTAGAAACTCTTATTTTAAATATTTTAAATAGTAAATCAAAAATATTTTTAGTATATTTTATAACTTTAGTCCTATTTATTTTGAGTATTTTAACACTTCCTAGCGAGATTTTAAAAGCAAAAATGCTTCCAGATAAAGACTCTGATACTTTTTCTATTTATATAGATTTAAAAGATGGTTCAAGTAAAACACAAACGAAAGAAGTTGTAAATTGTGTGGTTCAAAACTTACAAGAAAATGAAAATATAACAAATATTTCAGCATTTATTTCCCAAGGACAACCCATAGATTTTGCAGGTCTTGTAAAACAAAGTTCGCTAAAAAGCAAAGAAAATCAAGCTGAACTTATGGTAAATATCAAAAGATTTAAAGATAGAGATATCACAAGTTATAATCTTGTAAACTCTTTAAGAACAGTTGTTCAAGAAAAATGTCAAAAAGATGAAACAGTTATTAAGTTTATTCAACTTCCTGCTGGTCCTCCTGTTTTAGCATCTTTGGTTGCTGAAATATATGGTGGAGATAGTTTTGAAAGTAGAAGAGATTTTGCTATAAAAGTTGCAAATATATTTAAAAATCAAAACACTTTAGTAGATATTGATATTCTTGCAAGTGATGATTTTGAAACTTTTACTTTGGAAATAAATAGCAATAAAGCAATAATAAGTGGAGTTGATTTAGAGCATCTAAAAGCTACACTATATCTAGCTTTTGAAGGAATGGAAGTAAGTGTTGTAAATGATAAAAATGCACAAAAACAGATTCCTATTTTCTTAAGACTTGATGACTCTAAACTTCTTGATAACTCTTCAAAAGATGCACTAAATAACAAGTTAAATAGTCTAAAAATAATAAATAATCAAGGTCAAATGATAACTATTTCAGAACTTGTAAGCATAAAACCTACTATAAAAGAAGCTGAACTTACATCAAAAAACCTAAAACCACTTATAAATGTAATCGCTGAAACATCAAATGATAGCCAGATTTACCCACTTCTAGATTCAAGAAACGAGATGATAAACAGTCTAAGCGAAGATTTTGAAATAACAAAAACTTCTATGCTAAATTTAGAGTTTAAAGATAAAAAAAGTGGTGAAAAGTTTGAGCTTATTTTTGATGGAGAGTTGCAAGTTACTATTGATACTTTTATTGATTTAGGATTAGCATTTATTATTGCATTAGTTTTAATCTTCCTTTTAATGGTGGTTTATTATAAAAACTTTGCACTTAGTGGTGCTATTGTTTTAAGTAGTTTTATCTCTATAATTGGAGTTATTTTTGCACATATTATTATGGATATTTTCACAAAAGATACATTTTATTTAACTGCAACTAGCCTTATTGGATTTATTGCACTTATTGGAATAAATTCACGAAACTCAACACTTATTATTGACTTTTCAAAACAGTTGGTTGAAGAGAATAATATGGGTATAAAAGAAGCAATTGCAAAAGCAACTGCAACAAGGTCAAAACCAATTATTCTTACAGTTTTGGTTCTAGTTTTTGCAAGTTCACTAATTGCAAATGATGCTGTATTTGGAGGGCTTGGAGTTGCACTTATTGGTGGAACTTTAATCTCTTATGTAGTTTCTATGTTTTTTGTGCCAGTTATTATTAGAAATAGTTTAGAAAAGATTGTTAAAAAGTAAAAGCAAAAAGCTTTTACTTTTTTTATCTATTTACATTTTTTATATTCAGCTTCAAGTTTTTCATATAAAATTGCAAAACTTACATCATCCATTTTCTCAAGTATTGATACC
>CANRCH010000060.1 GCA_947629065.1 uncultured Aliarcobacter sp. | reverse complement strand
TTCAAATATGAAAGATGTATATTATCATCCAACTGATTTAAAACAGTCAAATCTACTTGATTTTGAAACAAATATAAAAGAAGATAGAAGCGATTTAGATCTACTTTTTTCTATTATGCTTGATTTGGGAATTGAATTAAGTCTAAAAATAAACACAAAAATAGTTTCAAATAAAAAATTATATATTATAGAAAATAGTGAGCTAATAGTTTGTTTTGAAAATAGTATCTCTTTGGAAGTAATAGAAGCTATAAAAAAAGAGAAACCACTAAAAGTAGTATTAAAAGATGGTTGTTTTGAAAATGACACTAAAAAGATAAATGCAATAAATGAACTATCTTTGATTACAAATATATCTGTAATTTAAGGCTTAAATATGAAATTACAATTTAAAACACAAGAGTATCAAAGTTTGGCAACTAAAAGAGTTGTAGATATATTTAAAGGTCAAGAAAAAGGTTATAGAAAAGATATTATAGATAGGAAAATTGTAGATAGTGGAGTTTTTGGTAAAGAGATAAAAGAGATAGAGAGATTTTCAAATAAAGATTTGACAATTTCAAGTGAAGAGTTACTAAAAAATATTCAAGAAACTCAAAAAAAAGATGAACTTCTAAAAATAAGTCAAAATTTAAAAGCAGGATTAAATTTTTCTATTGAGATGGAAACAGGAACTGGAAAGACTTTTGTTTATACAAAAACTATGTTTGAATTACATAAAAACTATGGTTGGAGCAAGTTTATTATTGTAGTACCTAGTATTGCTATACGAGAGGGAGTTCATAAATCTTTGGATATTACAAGTGAATATTTCAAAGAGATGTATGGTAAAAAAATACGATATTTTATATATGATACAAAAAACTCTTCAAATTTGGTAAATATTAGCTCTTTTGCCTCAAGCAGTGAAATTGAAGTGATTATTATGAATTATCAAGCATTTGCTACAAGTTCAACTGAATCAAGAAAGATTTTTGAGAAACAAGACTCAATGCAGTCAAGAAGACCAATAGATGTAATAAGTGGAGTAAAACCAATTTTAATAATAGATGAACCTCAAAGGCTAGGAAAAACAGCTCAAGATAAACTAAAAGAGTTTAAAGCTCTTTTTACTTTGCGTTATAGTGCAACACACAAAGAGGATTTTCATAAAATTTATAGACTTGATGCAATAGATGCTTATAATCAAAAGTTGGTTAAACAAATATCTGTAAAAGCTATTGATATAAAAGGCGATAGTGCAACAGGTGGTTATGTGTTTTTTGATACTATAAAAATAAATCCAAACAAAAACCCACAAGCAAGATTAGAAATTGATGTAAAACTAAAAGAGAGTATCTCAAAAAAAACTATTATTGTAAATGAAACTGATGACCTTTTTGTTTTATCAAATAGTTTAGCTCAATATCAAAATAGTTTTATAGTAAAAAGCATAAATGCAAAAGAGAATAGCATCACTTTTTTAAATGGAATAAAACTATATGCAGGAGAAGTTGTAGGGCAACTTGAAGAGAAACATTTAAGAAGAGTACAAATAAGAGAGACTATAAAAAGCCATATTCAAAAAGAGAAAGTTTTATTTAAAAAAAATATAAAAGTTTTAAGTCTATTTTTTATTGATGAGGTTGCTAAATATAGACTTTATGATGAAAATAAAAATTTATTAAAAGGTGAATATGAAACTATTTTTGAAGAAGAGTATAAAAAAGTTTTAGAAGATGAGAGAACACTTTTTGATAAAGATTATTTTGAGTACATAGATAAATTTGAAGTTAGACAAATACACAAAGGCTATTTTTCAATAGATAAAAAAGGAAAACCTCTTGAAAAAGAGAGTGAAATTTTAAATGATGTTGGTGCTTATGATTTGATTATGAAAGAGAAAGAAAAACTTCTTGATTTAAAAGAACCCACAAGATTTATATTTTCACATAGTGCCTTAAAAGAGGGTTGGGATAATCCAAATGTTTTTCAAATATGTACACTAAAACACTCAAATAGTACCGATAGCAAAAGACAAGAAATAGGGCGAGGACTTAGGATTTGTGTAGATAAAAATGGAGTTAGACAAGATGTAAATATTTTAGAAAATGAGTTTTTTGATATAAATAGTTTAACAATAATTGCAAGTGAATCTTATGAAGAGTTTGCGAGTAGTTTACAAAAAGAGATTTTGGAAACATTAAGTAGAGAGACAAAAATCACAACAAAAATTTTGTCTCAAATAACTCTTGTAAATAAAGAGGGAGAGAAATTAAAAATTGACAAAGCCTTAGCTGAGATTTTGATAAGTGATTGGAAGCAAAAAGATTATTTAGGTGAAGATGAGTTTATCACACCAAAAGCTCTTAAAGATTTAAAAAATAATGAGTTTGAGATTTTGCCACAATTTGTTGATTTTGAAAATGAGATAAAAGAGTTGGTTAAAAAAGCTAGTTCTAGTGCAGTTGTAAAAGGTATGATTGGAAATGATAAAAAGAGTATTCCAATGACTTTAAAACCAAATGAAAATTTTGAGAAAAAAGAGTTTCAAGAGCTCTGGAATAAGATAAATTCACAGGTTTCTTATAGAATAAATATAAATACATATGAGCTTAAAACTTCAAGTATTGAAGCAATAAACCAGACTTTAGAAGTAACAAAAGTATTAGTAAATATTACAAGTTCAAAACAAAAAAGCCTTATTGATATTGAAGATTTATCAAATCAAACTATGATGGAAGACTCTTCAAATAGTTATGAAAAAGTTGATTATGAATTAGGTTCTACAAAGTATGATTTAGTTGGTGAAATTGTTAAAAATACAGAACTAACTAGAAAAACAGTTGTATCAATTTTAAGTGAAATAAGAGAAGATAAATTTGCTATGTTTAAGATAAATCCTGAAGATTTCATAATTAAAGTTTGTCAAATAATCAATCAACAAAAAATAAAACTTTTGATAAATGGAATTGAGTATTTTAAAACAGATGAGACTTATAAAAATGATATTTTTACAATACCAGATTTTAAGTGTAATCTAGACCCTATCTATGGAGATACAATTGAAGTTAAAAAACATATTTATGACTATTTAAAAACAGATTCAGGAGTAGAAAAAGAGTTTGCAAAAGCTATGGATGGTGGACAAATTATTGTTTATGCAAAGCTTCCAGATAGTTTTAAAATCAAAACACCAATGGGAGGTTATAATCCTGATTGGGCAGTTGTGTTTGAAACTGTTGATAAAAAGAATATCTATTTTATAGCAGAAACTAAAAAAGATTGTAAAGAACTGAATAAAAGAGTTTCTGAAAATTTAAAAATAGAGTATGCGAAAAAATATTTTGAGCTTTTAAATAAAGATGAAAATATAACTTATGATTGTGTAAATGGATATAAAGATTTGGTAGATAAGATTTTAAAATAGTGCTAAATATTAAAATTAAATAAAAAATAACCTATTTTTGGATAGAATATCTGCTAAAAAATCAAAAATAGGACGATAAAATGGCATTATATATATGTGGACATATCATTCCAGATTCAGATTCAGTTTGTTCTGCAATCGCACTTTCATATCTTTTTAATGAAATAGGAAGACCAGCAATTCCAGCTAGTCAAGGTGAAATAAATCCTGAAACAAAATATATCTTAGATAGATTTGGTTTTTCAGCACCTGAGTTAAGAACTTCTTTTGCAGGTCATGAACTATTTATTACAGACTATTCAGACAGAGCTCAAGCACCAAAAGATTTAGATGAAGCAACAGTTGTTGGAATTGTAGATCACCATAAATTAGGAGATATTACAACTTCAACTCCATTAGAGTGTTGGATTAGACCAGTTGGTTGTTCAAATACAATTGTAAAAGAGATGTTTGATTATTATGGTGTGAAAATTCCAGCAAATATTGCAGGAATTATGATGTGTGCAATTTTAAGTGATACAGTTATTTTTAAATCACCAACATGTACTCCACTTGATATTAAAATTGTAAAAGAACTTGCACAAATTGCAGGAATTGAAGATTTTGGTGCTGTTGGAATGGAGATGTTTAAAGTAAAATCAGAAGTTATTGGAACTCCAATTAGAGAACTTGTTTTAAGAGATTACAAAAACTTCGATATGCACGGAAAAAAAGTTGGAGTTGGACAACTTGAAGTTGTAGATGGAAGCGTATTTGATTCTATTAAAGATGAACTTTTAGAAGATATTAAAAAACTAAAAGAGGAAGAAAATTTACACACAGTTGCACTACTTTTAACTGATATTATGAAAGAGGGAAGTGAAGTTTTAGTAACAAGTGATGATTATTCAATATTTGAAAAAGCGTTCTCATGTAAACTTGTAGATAATAAAGTTTGGCTAGATGGTTGTTTAAGTAGAAAAAAACAAATTATTCCTTTCTTAGAACCAGCATTTGTTTAAAATATGAGGTCATTTGACCTTATATTTAAAATTATTTTGGAGGAAAAATGAAAGAACATTTAAAAGTCTTGTTGAAAGATTTTGGTGTAGAACCAAGCTTTTTAACAATGAGTATCTCAATTTTATTAATTATTATTTTAACTGCAATTATTATTCATATCGTATTACATAAAATTATTTTAAAAAGTATAAAAAAAATAGATCAAAGAAAACAAAATTTTATAACATCAACTCTTCTTGAATCAAATCTTTTTAAACGATTAGCACTAGTTTTTCAAGGTTTAGTTGTATATTGGCAAACTACAATTTGGATTGAAAAAGGTGTAATTTATGAAATGTTGTTAAGTATATCTTTAGTTTGGATAAGCATTTTTGGACTTCTAGCAATTTATTCAATTATTGATAAGTTCTTTAATACACTTTATGCTAGAACAAAAGTAGAGTTTTTTGCGATGCAAACAGTGATTCAAAGTATAAAATTAATCTTTGGAATTATCTGTTTTATCTATATTATTTCTATTTTAGCTGATAAATCACCAGTTGCTATTTTAAGTGGACTTGGAGCTATGTCAGCAGTTCTTATGCTTGTATTTAAAGATACAATTTTGGGATTCACTGCAGGTCTTCAACTAAGTACAAACAAAATGGTGCAAATTGGAGATTGGATAGAGATGCCAAAATATGGTGCTGATGGAGATGTTTTTGATATTGGATTAAATGTTGTAAAGGTGAGAAATTTCGATAAAACTATCACAACAATTCCAACTTATGCACTTGTATCTGACTCATTTAAAAACTGGCGAGGTATGAGAGAAAGTGGTGGAAGAAGAATAAAAAGGACTATTTTAATAGATTTAAACAGTATAGACTTTCTAACAAATGACGATTTAGAAAGACTTGAAAAAGCAAATTTACTTCACAACTATTTAGAAGATAAACAAAAAGAGATTTCAAAACATAATAGTGAAAAAAATGCTGAAGTTTCTGTAATGAATGCAAGAAGGCTTACAAATATTGGAACTTTTAGGGCATATTTAGTTAATTATTTAAAAAATAATAAAGATATAAATCAAAATATGACAATTATGGTAAGGCAATTAGCACCTACGAGTTCAGGGCTTCCGCTAGAGATTTACTGTTTTACTGCAACAACAGTTTGGGTTGATTATGAAAATATTCAGTCAGATATTTTTGATCATGCTTTATCTGTGTTAAAAGAGTTCAATCTTAAGTCATATCAATCGTTGTAAAATGATTAAATAGAATATTAAGTAAAAAGAAATATAAAATAGAGTATTCTAATAAGTTCAAAATTTAAAAATAAAGGATTATTATATGAAACACGAATTAATGAAATTACCATTTACAAGTTTAGCACCTTTAATGTCAGATGAGACATTAGAGTATCACCACGGAAAACACCACAACACTTATGTAACAAACTTAAACAACCTAATCCCAGGAACAGAGTTTGAAAACCTAAGCTTAGAAGATATTGTAAAAAAATCAAGTGGTGGAATTTTTAATAACGCTGCACAAGTATTTAACCATGATTTCTTCTGGAATGGTTTAACACCAACTCAAGGTGCAATTCCAGCATCTGTTGAAGCTGCTTTAACAAAAACTTTTGGAAGCGTTGAAAAATTTAAAGAAGAGTTTACAGCTAAAGCTATTGGACAATTTGGTTCAGGTTGGGCTTGGTTAGTTCTTGATGGAAGTGAATTAAAAATTGTTACTACTTCAAATGCTGGTTGTCCAATCACTGATGGTTTAAAACCAGTTTTAACATGTGATGTGTGGGAACATGCATACTATATTGATACAAGAAATGCTAGACCAAAATTCTTAGAAAACTTCTGGAAACTTGTAAACTGGGATTTTGTAGCTAAAAACTTAGCTTAATCTCTTAAAACTCAAGGAAAAAGTATGGATTTTTCCATACTTTTTTATATGAAATCTGCAATTTTTAAAAACTCAAAATTAAACTTCCTAGAACTACGATATATAAAAGATATTCAAGATTGTATAAAAATGCATCTTCATGAAGAGCTTACTATTACAGCTATTAAAAAAGGTTCTTTAAAACTAATTTTTGAAAATATCTCTGCTTGAAAAAGAGGAGAAGTTTTATCAATTTTGTTTAGATTTTTTCTCTTTTAAACAAGATAAAATGGCTTATAAAGAGGAATCTGTTTTGGCTTTGAATTTGAAAAAATATTTAGATGAGAATTTTTTGGAGGAGCTTTTAGTAGAAGATTTATCTTTAAAATTTGATTTAAGTATAGTTCACTTGATACGAATTTTTAAAAAAGAGTTTGGGCTTCCTATTCACTCATATATAATAAACAAAAAAGTTCATTTAGCAAAAGAGCTTTTGGCTTTAAACTTACCAATAATTGAAGTTGCACAAAGTAGTGGATTTTTTGATCAAAGTCACCTAAATAGAAGTTTTAAAAGAGTTTTTCAACTTACACCAAAAGAGTATCAAAGCAATATTTTCAAATGTTAATTTTGTACAAGATTTAAATATATTAAAAGGCTAATATTGTGAAAAATTAGACTGGAAATAATTATGAGTTTTACAAAATATGAAAAATACCCAAGAGTTGAAAACTTCAAAAGAGAGTGGGCCAATAAAAGTATAGAAAAAGCACCAATTTATTGTAGTGTGGATTTAAGAGATGGAAATCAAGCTTTGATAAATCCATTATTTATGCAGATAGAATTGAGTATATGTGCAAAAATCTAAACTATCGCGAAGCTTTGATTATAAGTGTTCATCCACACAATGATAGAGGAACATCAGTTGCTAGTGCTGAGTTAGCAGTTCTTGCAGGTGCTGATAAAGTTGAGGGAACTTTGTTTGGAAATGGGGAGAGAGCAGGAAATTTAGATATTGTAAACTTTGCTTTTAATATCTATTCACAAGGAATTGACCCAAAATTAGATTTATCAATTATTGATGAGATAAAAGCTATGTATGAAAAAAATACAAATTTAAAAGTTCATCCAAGACATCCATTTGTAGGCGATATGATATTTACAGCTTTTAGTGGTGGACATCAAGATGCTATAAAAAAAGGGATAGATTTTTATAGAGAAAATGAAAGTAAGATTTGGAATGTACCATATTTACCAATAGACCCAAAAGATATTAAAAGAGGTTATGAAAATGTTATAAGAGTAAATTCACAATCAGGAAAAGGTGGAATTAGCTTTATAATAAGTGAGTTTTTTGGTGTAAATATAAGTAAAGATGAAGCTATAAAATTTGGACAAATTGTAAAAGATGAGTCTGATAAGTTAAAAAGAGAGTTAGAAAAGTATGAGATTATAGAGCTTTATAAAAATTTTAAAAAGTGAGGTTATACTCACTTTTTATCAAAACTATATTTTCCAGCTCCAAGAAACAAAATAGCAATAGAAGCCAAAAGATATATTAAAGCTAATTCAATCACTGGACCACCTGTTTTTCCCAAAGCAAAAATCTCATGACCATGTGCTAAATATATTGCAAAAGCCATCGTTCCTGCAAAAAATATAGATGAAATTCTAGTGTATAATCCAATAATCATTAAAATAGGGAAAAGAATTTCACCAAAATATACACCATAAGCTAAAAATTCAGGAAAACCAGCCTTTGCAACTAAGCCTTTAATTCCACCTATACCATTAAGAAGTTTTGCAATACCATGAAACAACATAAGACCAGCAATACTCACTCTTAAAATAAGTTTACCAAAATCTTGGCTTAAAAGATTTGCTAAACTATTTTCAATATTACGCAATTAAAATCCTTTGAATATTAATTAAATTTAATTTTACCTTGACTAGCTAGTAATGCACCACAAAGTTGGTATAAAACTCTAGCACCAACATTTTCATCAAAACCATCATTACTTGTTCCAACTTCGCACAAGTCAAAACCAATTATTTTTTTTCCACTTTTTACTATCATAAAAATAAGATGTTCAAGTTCAGCAAATCTTAAACCACCAGGTACTGGAGTTCCTGTATTTGGACAGTTCAGAGGTTCAAGACCATCAATATCAATTGATAAATATACATTTTTTGGTAATTTTTCAATATAAAAAGAAAAAACATCTTCCAAAGATTTACCACTTGCAAGTTCACTTTGCATTAAAGAGTCATATAAACAAGCACCTTTTTTACCTAAATCTTCCATTCTTTTTGCTTCTTCACTGCTATAATCTCTTATTCCAATTTGCACAAGTCTTGATACATGATTGCACTCATTTAAAACATTATAAAAAATTGATGCGTGAGAATATTTAAAACCTTCATAAGCTTCTCTTAAATCATGATGAGCATCTACATGAAGTATTCCAAACTCATCATTTTGAGTATCATTTAAAGCTTTTATAAGACCAAGTGGCACAGAGTGATCTCCACCAACAACAGCTACAAACTTATCTTTTAAAAGTAGTTTTAGACTCTCTTCATATACAAAAGTGTTTACAAGTTCAGAAGCTTCATTTACAAATTTTAGTGATTTTTTATCACTTTTGTTGTTTTCCAAAGCTTCAATTACACTTATTGCTTTTTTTCTTGCTTTTTGACTAAGTTTTTCTATACTTTTGTTTGATTCAAGCATAGAAATTCCCACACTATAAGGTTTTTTATAGTGAAAATTTTCTACATCTAGTTGGTGACTTGCAATTCTAATATTATCAGGTGCTTTTGCTGTTCCCTCTCCAAAAGAAACAGTTGCCTCCCAAGGTACAGGAAGCAAAATCAAACTTGCTTCTTCTGGATCTAAATTTCCACCAATAAATCCATCATCTTTTTTTGGTGGAAGTCCTAATTCTAATACTTTTATCTCTTCTTCTAGTGTTCTATAATTCATATTTTGCCCCAAAAATTAATTTGTATATATTATAGAATAAAAATTAAAATATGAAGTTAATTTAGAAAATTTTTAAATATATTAGAAGTTTATGTGATAAAAAAGAGTTGTTTTAGAAATATTAGTGATTATAGATTTATATTTGGTGGAGATGTGCGGGATCGAACCGCAGTCTTAAAACAGATCATAGAAGCGTCTACATGTTTAGCAAAGTTGAAAAATTTTGCTTAATACCAACTCAACTTCCAAAGGCAAGTAAAAAGCTAAGATTTGAAAATTTCTCTTTAAAATCAAATCACCCTTTTAAAGATAATCTATCTATTGTGAACCTACATTTATCTACTTAGATAGAATCAGTAGTGTAAGTCTCCGTTAGACTCAAGCCCTAGGGCGAGTCAAAAGTAAGTTAAACTTACGCAGCTTTAGCGTAAGCTGGAG
>CANRCH010000059.1 GCA_947629065.1 uncultured Aliarcobacter sp. | reverse complement strand
CAGCTGTTGAAGCAGCAACTGCTGGTGAAGCTGGAAAAGGGTTTGCTGTTGTTGCACAAGAAGTTAGAAACCTAGCAAGTAGAAGTGCAGAGGCAGCTCATGAAATTAAAAACCTTGTTGAACAAGCAACAGTAAGAGCAAATGAAGGAAAAGATATTAGCTTTGAGATGATTCAAGGATATGGTGAACTCTTAGAAAATATTGAAAAACAAACTCAAACAATAAATGAAATTGCAAGTGCAAGTAAAGAGCAAGAAGCTGGAATTACGCAAATAAATGATGCAGTAACAGGTCTTGACCAACAAACACAAAAAAATGCAAGTATTGCAGCCGATACAAGAGAAATTGCTCTAAAAGCAGATGAAATTGCAAAAGAGATTGTAAGAGATGCAAGTAGCAAAGAGTTTGTTGGAAAAAATGATATTAGATTAAATGAAAGTGTATCTAAATCAACAAAATTAAATAGTATGAAAGTTGTTCACAATACAAAACCTCAAACAAACACTCAAATCAAAAAAGAGATAAAATCAAATGTAAATGAAGATGAGTGGGAGTCATTTTAAGGGATTTTCAACTCCCTTAAAAACTCAAAAAATTTAACTATTTCTCAATATTTTCACCAAAAAAGCTTCTAAGCCAAGCTAATTCAGATTGGCTTACCTCAACACTTTTTATAACACTTTTATCTCTATCTAAAATCTCCAAAATGCCATTTTTAACTCTTAAATACTCTCTTCCCCACTCTTTATCAATCTCATCTGTGATTAAGAAAATATTTGCACTTTTTGGTTTCTCTTTCTCTCTTCCATCTTTATAGATAATAGTCAATCCACCCAATCTTTTTTCAAGTTCATAAGGCAAATATGGTTTTAAAATATTATAAACTCTTTGGTTTTTATCTTCAGGAAGTGCTTCTTTAAAGGCAAAAAAACCAACTACAAAAAAAACAGCTATAAAAGCTGTAATAAGATATGCTTTTGTATTTTTACTCACTATTTACTCCAATTTGCTATATATTCTTTTACTTTTTTATCCAAAAACTGCATTCTTTCTTTCCCTTTTGGCATAGTTGTTCTTAACTCTTTTAACTCTTGTAAAAACTTATCCACACCTTGCGGGATTAGATTTTCTAAATATATTCTAAAGTTTTTTGCAAAAGCTGGTGAACTACCACTTGTAGAAACAGCTATTGTTAAATCCCCTCTTTTTATATATGATGGAAAAATAAAATCACAATACTTTTGTAAATCTACGCAGTTACAAAGGATATTATAATTTCTAGTTTCAAGATAAATTTGTTCTTGTAAGCTAAAATCATCAATAGCAGCAATAACGATATCAAAACCTTTTATATCCCCTGCTTCGTAAGCTTTTTCTTGGAATTTTAAAGAGTTTTTTTTTATTAAGTTTTTTATGTTTTCATTATAATCTTTTGCAATTAATTCAATACTGTTTGAAAAGTTTAATAAGTGTTCAAGTTTCTCTAAAGCTATATTTCCACCACCAACTATTAAGATTTTTTTATCATCAAACTTTAGAAATGCTGGGAAGTATGACATTTTTGTCCTTTTTATTATTTAATTAATTTTAACCAATATTTAATTAGGCAAACTTAATACAAATCAACTATTAAGATTTTTACTTTTGTTATACTTTTTATTATTTTATTTTAGGAATTAAAAATGAAACTTTTTTTTGAATTAGAGATTGCATATATTATTATCGCTATATTTTTTCTAGTTGTTACAACTATTGCTACAACTAGATCATTTTCACCAAAAAATAGCTTTAAAAAGATATTTCCAGTTGTTTTTGTGGTTTTAGCAATAGCAATTGCAACTCACTACAATATAACAACTTCAAGAATGTATGAAGTTGAAACTGCATTTAATAGTGGCAAATATATTATTTGTGAAAATAGAACAAAAAAAGATATAGGTACAACTATTGTTTTATCACAAAATCAAGGTTGGATTTTAAATGACCATATATTTTCAAATAAAGATTATTTCAAATCTTTTATAAGCGCTAGATGCTTAGAGTATTATGGAGTTGTTCCAAAAGAACAGAAAGAAGAAAATTAATTAATAGAGTGCTTTTATGCCTCTATTATATTTTTAATAACATCTACAAATTCATCGCTATCATTTACACATTTACAAACTCTATAATCTTCTATTCCTAAATTATTTGCAATTATTTTATACTCAATTGCTAGTTCAAAATCCGTTTCAGAGTTATCAATAATAAATGCAAGTGGATAAATAATTACTTTTTCATTTTTAAACTCTTTTAATTTATCATCTAAAGATGGTTCAAGCCATTTCATAGGACCCACTTTTGATTGATAGGCAAGATGAATAGATTTAAAATTAACACCTTTTTTTTCAAGTATATTTTTTAAAATCTCTACATGCTCAATCATTTGAACTTCATAAGGATCTCCATTATCCACTATTTTTTGTGGAAGTCCATGTGCTGAGAAAACTAGATTTATGCTATTTTCTTCACTGTTTGCTGTTTTTACTATTTCATCTACTATTAAGTTATTAAACTTTTCATTTTTATAAAAGTGTTCAATATATCGAATACTATTTCCAAAACTATATGGTAAAAAATCTATAAAATCTTCAACAGATGATTTTGTTGTAGTTGTTGAATATTGTGGATAAAGTGGCAAAAGTATAATTTCATTTGGTTTATCTTCTAAAATCTCTTTAATAACATCTTGTGCAAAAGGTGGCGTATATCTCATAACTTGATATGTTTTATAATCACTTAGTTTTTCATTACATTTAGCTATAAGCTTTTCTGTAAGTGGATTTATTGGAGATTGGTTTCCAATATGTTCGTAGTTTTTCCAAGCTTCATCAAGCCTTTTTGTAGTGATAAAATAGGCTATTATTTTTCTTAAAAGATTACTTTTTATTGTTAAAATATTTTTATCATTAAACATATTTGTTAAAAACATTTTTAACTCATCTTTGTTTCTAGCCCCACCCATATTTAGTAGAACTAAAGCTTTTTTACTTTGCATTATCCAGCCTTATTATTTTATTACTGCACCAAGATGCCATATCTAAATCGTGGGTTACCAAAAGTATTGCACAATCATCAAGAAGTGAAACCAAAAGTTTCATCACTTCATAGGCAATAATATTATCCAAAGCTGAAGTTGGTTCATCAACTAAAAGTAGTTTTGGTTTTTGTAATATTGCTCTTAAAATTGAGCATCTTTGAAGCTGTCCACCACTTAATTCATACGGTTTTTTCTCTAAAAGATTAAATTCTAGGCTTAGTTTTTGCAAAATTGTATCTATTTTGTCTTTAAAGTCGCTTTTTACAACATCTTTTATCTGTTCATAAATGGTATAACTTGGATGAAAAGATGAAAATGGATCTTGAAAAATCATAGCTAAATTCTCTTTTTCTATAGTTCCACTAATTGGTTTTAAATTTCCTAAAATAAGTTCAAAAAGTGTAGTTTTTCCGCTTCCACTTTTTCCTATAATTGATACAAGTTCACCTTTTTTTAGTTCCATTTCAAAATTTTTATAAATAAACTTATCTTTAATATAATAAAAACTCAAATCTTTTATACTTAAAACACTGTTTTGCAATATTTTTTCCTTTATATTTAAACTATTCTTTGCACGATTTATTAATATTATTAAACTTCACAATGATTATACAATAATAAGTAAAACTTCTAATTGCAATATAGCAAATTAAAGAAAAAAATTAAGCCAAAGAAAAAGAAAATATGGTTAAAATCTTTTTCTTAAATTTTAATAGGAGATAATTATGAAAAAATTAGTTTTAGCAACAGTAGCATTAACAGCTTTCGCATTTGCAGATGCACCAGCTAGTTATACAGCTTGTAAAGCGTGTCATGGTGTAAAAGGTGAAACAAACGTTACAACTCAAAACAAATCACACATTCCAGCTGAATTAACAAAAGATGAAATCGTAAAATCATTAAATGGTTATAAAGATGGATCTTATGGTGGAGCTATGAAAGCTTTAATGAAAGGTCAAGTAGCTAGATTAACAGATGCTGATATTCAAGCATTAGCTGACTATATGGGTAAATAATTTTACTTTTAAAGAGCAAGTTTACTCTTGCTCTTTATATTTTTTCTCTTTAGCCTCTTTTATTCGCTTCTCTTTTTTAATAGCATCATTTAAATCATCAACACTATCAAAAAGTAGTCCTTTAGTTACTTTATCTCCATCATCAAATTGTCCAGTTTTTGCACCCCATACAAAAATAAAAAGCATCCCAGCAGATATTATTATTCCAACAATCAACATAAAATATAGTATATCATCAATCATTTTTTCCCTTTATTCTAATTCTTAAAGAGTTTAAAACTACCACAATAGAGCTTAAACTCATTGAAAGTGCTGCAACAAGAGGTATTACAAAACCTGCCATCGCTAGTGGAATTGTCAAAGCATTGTAAAAAAGTGAGAAAACTAAGTTTTGTTTTATATGCTTATATGTTTTTTTAGAAATTATAAATGCCTCTTTTAAGCTATTTAGTTTTGAATTTAAAAGAACTATATCTGAAATATTTAATGTAATATCAGCTGAATTTCCCATAGCAATAGCAACATCGCTAGTTGCTAGTGCTACACTATCATTCACTCCATCTCCAGCCATAACTACAATCTTCTCTTCAGCTTTTAATTTTTTAATAAAATTTGCTTTATCTTGTGGAGTTTGTGAAAAATAGTAGTTATTTATTCCCAAATTTTTGGCAACTTTTGAAACAACCTTTTCATTATCACCACTTAGCATTAGAACTTCTACGCTATTTTTTTGCAAATATTGTACTAACTCTTTAGCGTCTTCTTTTATCTCATCTTCAAGTTCAAAACTAGCAACTACTTCACTATTTATTGCAAAAATATATAAACTAGAGTTTGACTCTATTTGAAATTCAATTCCGTTTTCTTTTAATAGTTCTAAATTTCCGCCAAATAATGATAAGTTTTCATATCTTGCACTTAAACCTTTTGCTTCAATACTTTTTACTTCATTTAAAGCTAACTCTTCTAAGCTATATTTTGTAGTTAAATATTTTTTTACACTTTGGCTTATTGGATGGTTTGAAGCATTTAAAAGTGAATATAGTAAATTTAAACTCTTAATATCCTCTTTAAAGAACTTTGCATTTACTACATTTAAGTTTCCTTTTGTCAAAGTTCCAGTTTTATCAAAAACCACAACATTTGCTTGGGCTATGGTTTCAATAAATTTCGCCTCTTTAAAAAGCAAACTTCTTTTTGCTAATTCACTAATTCCCACCAAACTAGCCATCGGAGTTGCAAGTGCCAAAGCACAGGGACATGCAATTACAATAACTGAAACAGCTACAATAAACGACCGTTCAAATTGATCAGTTCCACTATAAATAAACCCATATTGAAAACCAAAATTATACCAAACAAAAAAAGTTATTATTGCTATACTTAAGATTATCAAACTAAAACCACGTGAGAGATTATTTGCCAAAGTTTGAATTTTTGGTTTTGAGTTTAGTGAGTCTTCAAGTAGTGTTACAATAGATGAAAAAGTAGAGTTTTTAAAATCTTTTATAACTTCAAACTGTATTAATGAGTCAAGATTTATAGTTCCACTATATATCTCATCTCCATGTTTTTTATACACAGGCAAAGATTCCCCACTAATACTAGCTTCATCAAAGTTTCCACTACTAGATATTATTTTTCCATCCACAGGCACCATCTCACCAGCTTTTAGTTCAATAATATCTCCAATATTTACACTATTTAAAGATACCATCTCTTTTTTTCCATCTTTTACAAGCATAGCTTCAATAGGTAGTGTTGATTTTATTTTATCCAAAGTATCAACAGCAGATTTTTTTCCTATTACTTCAAGGTATTTTCCAACCAAAACTATAGTTATAATCATAGACACAGAGTCAAAATAGCTATCTCCTTTTATCCCAAAAAGAATAAACATTGAGTAGATATAACTCATAGTTGCACCAGTGCTTACAAGTAAATCCATATTTACTATTTTGTTTTTTAAACCATAGTAAGCACCTTTAAAAAATACCCATCCACTATAAAATAACACTGGAGTTGTTAGTATAAACTCACCTAAGTGAATCATATCCATAACTTCTTTACTAATTCCAGTAAAAAATCCTGTATATTTTGCAACACTTAGCATCATAATATTCATACTACAAACAACAGCAACCATTAATCTAATAAAATAATCATTTTTTGCTTTTGTTGCTTGTTCATCTGCTACACTTGAATCATAAGCATAAGCGTTATATCCAACACTTCTAATTTTTAAAATAATATCTGATAGTTTTATAGAATCTTGGTTATAAATAACTCTTGCTTTATTTGTTGTGAAATTTATATCAGCTTGTATAACTCCAGCTGTGTCATAAAGTATCTTTTCATTTAACCAAACACAAGCAGCACAATGAATTCCTTCTATTATTAAATCAATTTGTCTAAATCCATCTTTTGTTAAACTTGTATAATTATTTATGAAATTTTCTGAGTCAAATTTATCTATATCATCATTTGAAACTTGAAGAGGAGCTTGTATAGTTTTGTTTCCTAATTTATCATAAAAAGAGTCTAATCCATCATCTTTTAATATATAAAAAACACTTTGACACCCACTGCAACAGAAATTTAAATCATTCTCTTTTATCATAATTTTTTCATCAAATGATAAATGACAATGATTACATTTTACTTGTGACAATTACACTCCTTATTTTGATTATTTTTTTAAATTAAGTTTTTTTTCAGTCTTTATATTAAGTTTGTTTGAGTATTATATCTTAATATTTTTCAAAGAGTGATTTAATGATAGACAATATAGAGATACTAAAAAATATTACTGTTTTATATGTTGAAGATGAACAAGATTTAAGAGATGTAACAAGTTCCATCTTAAAATCTTTTACTAGAAATCAATATATAGCAACAAATGGTCAAGAGGGGTATGAACTATTTCTAAAATATGAAGAGGATATTGATTTAATTATTTCAGATATTAATATGCCTTTATTAAATGGTTTAGAGATGATAAAAAAAATCAAAGTTCATAATAAAAATATACCTATAATTGTAACAACGGCATTTTCAAATAAAGAGTATTTACTTGAAGCCATTGATATTGGGGTTGATAAATATGTTTTAAAACCTATTGATATATCAAAACTGATTCAAGCTATGAGTCAATCTTTAAGCTACCATGAATTAAAAGATTTATATACAGATAAGCTTACATCTTTACCAAATAGAAATAAATTAAAAAAAGATTTAAAGGTTGCAAACTCTGACTTAGTTGCCTTGATTGATATTGATGAATTTTCAACTATAAATGACCTATTTGGAGAGAGTGTTGGAGATATTATATTAATTGAATTTTCAAAAAAACTAAAAGCATATTTCCCTGCAAATGACTACTTTTTATATAGACTTGAAGCGGATAAATTTCTAGTTTTAGCAAAACATAAAGTAGAGCTAGATGATTTTTTTGAGTTTTGTAGAATGTTTATTGAAAAAGTTGAGTTTGAATCATTTTATGTAGATGAAAATGAAATTGATATAAATATCACTATTGGAATTGCACAAAGTAAAGGTATTTTAGCTTATAAATATTCTCAAAGAATGATTCACTATGCTAGAAAGAGATTACAAAAAATCATGGTTTATGATGAAGTTTATCAAATTCAACAATCTTTTGAAGAGAATATCAAATGGATTAAACAGCTTAAAAATGGATTTAGAGATAATCTTTTACAAGCATATTTTCAGCCTATTGTAAATTGCCAAACAAAAGAGATTGAAAAGTACGAAGCCTTAATAAGATATATAGCTCATGACGGTACAGAGTTTGGTCCATACTCATTTTTAAATATTGCAAAACGAACAAAAATGTATCCAGAAATTGTAAGAGTTATTCTTGAAGACTCTTTAAAGCTAATAAAAGAGAAAAATAAAAGAGTTTCTATAAACATCTCTTATGATGATGTATCAAATGAAAAAACAACTTCGTTTATTTATAATTTTTTAGAAGAGAACAAAGAGTTTACAAATAATTTAGAGTTTGAAATTCTTGAAAGTGAAGAGATTATAGATTTTGATTTAGTTGAAAAATTTATAACTACTGTAAATAAATTTTCTTGTTCTGTGGGAATAGATGATTTTGGTGCTGGATACTCAAACTTTCATATTTTATCTAGATTAAAAATTGATTTTATCAAAATAGATGGAACTTTAATAAAAGATATTCACAACTCAAAAGATTTAGAGCTTATTGTAAAAACAATTGTAAGTATTGCAAAAGAGTTAAATATTAAAACAGTTGCAGAGTTTGTAGCAAACGAAGAGATTTATAATAAAGTAAAAGCACTTAATTTAGATTTTGCACAAGGTTTTTACTTCTCAAAACCTTTAAACTACAAAGATATTAACTGAAAGCTAGGCTTAAGCCCAAGCTTTTAGTATTTTATCTTTATCAAAAAGCTTACTCTTTTTTCTAGCAATTGTTGCAATTGAGAGAAACTCTTTTGAAGCTATTTCTAAATCATCATTTATTATAAAATAATCATACTCATCAAAAGACTCTATCTCTTTTTGTGCATTTATTAATCTTTTTTCTATAATTTCCGAACTATCAGTTTGTCTATTATAAAGCCTATTTTTTAATACTTCTAAAGATGGTGTTGTAATAAATACAGATGTAACAAGCGAGTTTAATTTTTTTCGTACAATCTTATGACCTTGTACGTCAATATCAAAAATAACTAATTTTCCATCATTTAAAGAAGATATAATTGGTTTTAATGAAGTTCCATAGTAGTTATCATGAACTTTTGCCCACTCCAAAAAGTTTCCATCTTCTATATCTTTTTCAAACTCCTCTTTGCTTACAAAATAGTAATCAACTCCATCTTGTTCACCAACTCTTGGACTTCTTGTTGTTGTAGAGATAGAAAAATAGTAGTTATTTATATTTTTATAAACCTCTTTTAAAAGTGTAGATTTTCCACACCCACTAGGTCCTGATAAAATTAATATTGCACCTTTATTTTCCATCTTTTTTATCCTTTAAGCTAATTCTCACATCAACAGTTTGCCCACTTACAAGCTTGTTTATTATATCTTGATTGAACTTTTCTAAAAATGGTTTTAACTCTTCTATTGAATACTTATTTAATATAAGATTGTATGCTTCTTCTGTAGTTTTTGGTATTTCAAACTCATACTCTCTTACTTCATCTAAAGCTTCATCAATTATAAGATTTATATCTTTCCAATCATTTCTATCTGTATTAATCTCATTTTGAATTCTCTCTTCTCTTAGAATTCCATTTATTTTAGTTAATTCATTTGTATCTAAAATCCCACCATTTTTGGAATTATTTATTGATACAAGACTCTCATCTTCATCTTCAATCTCATATTCATTGAAATCAATTTTATCAATATTTACAAATGGACTCTCTTTTTTTAAGTTACCTCTTAAGAGTTCTTGCTCTTTTTTTATCTCTTCATAAGATACTAAAAAACTTTCATCTTCTTCACTATTTTGTACATAAGATGCTCTTTTATTTCTAAGCTCTTCATCTTTTAAGTGTTCAACTTGTTCTTTTAAAATATTTTCAAGCTGGTTTGGTAAAAATGGTCTTGGAATTATAAAATCTCTTGATTTACTAAAAGATAGCTCTTC